>JAADGA010000086.1 GCA_013152615.1 Alphaproteobacteria bacterium | reverse complement strand
AATGGCTGGAAGGGGCAACTGCTCAGAGAGCTTTACTATCAGGCGGAGGAATATCTGCTTGGCGGCCATATTGAGCGTGATAATAACCAGCGGATAGTGGCGGTTCAGCAAAATCTGCGCGCCGCGCTTGATGACTGGACGGATGAACAATTCAGCCGCTATAGCAGCCGCTTCTATCCGCCCTACTGGCTCGCGCTCAACCGGGATAACCTGATCCGCAATGCCCGCATGATTGCCGCAGCCGATAAAGTCGATGACAAGCTGACCATTAATATCCATGTGGACAAGTTTCAGAATATCATGGAACTAACAATTTATGCCCAGGATCATCCGGGATTATTTGCCCGCATGACCGGGGCGATTGCGGTTTCCGGTGCCTCTATTCAGGATGCCAAGGTCTTTACCACCAAGGATGGCATGGCGGTGGATACCTTCTGGATTCAGCAGACCGGCGGCGGTCTGTATGAGGATAAACACAAGCTTGAACGGCTGCAAACAACCATTAAGAAAACGCTGGCCGGGGAATTGCTGCCGCGCCGGGAGCTGGCCGCGCTACGCAAACGCCGCCAGAAAACCGACGCCTTTAGCATTGAGCCACGGGTTCTGATCGATAATAAAGCCAGCAACCGCTATACGGTTATTGAGATTAACGGTCTTGATCGCCCGGGTTTTCTGTATCTGCTGTCCCAGACTCTGGTTGATTTGAAATTGTCGATCGGCAGCGCCCATATTGCAACATTTGGCGAACGGGCGGTGACGGTATTTTTCATCAGCGATCTGTTTGGCCACAAGGTCAGCAATGAAATCAAGCTTAAACAGATCAGAAAAAAACTGATGGCGACTCTGGTGGCCGGCATCACAGCGCTTCCGGACAGGAAGCATCCCGGATCAAAACAAAAACCGAAAAATAAAATACGTCTGGGGAGGTCCTGATATGTCGATTGCAAAAGCTGTCGCGGTCTTTAGCAGCCTGACCCTGATCAGCCGGGTTCTGGGATTTGTCCGGGATATCCTGTCGGCCTCCGTGCTGGGGGCCGGTCTGGTTGCCGACTGTTTTTTTGTCGCGCTGAAACTGCCTAATTTCTTCCGCAGGTTATTTGCCGAGGGCGCGTTCAGTGCCTCGTTCATTCCGCTGTTCAGTGCAACCCTGGCCCAGGGCGGCAAGGAGGAGGCGTTAAGCTTTGCCGAAGCCGCCTTTTCCAGCCTGATTGTGGTGTTGCTGATCCTTGTTGCGCTGATGGAAATATTTGCCCCGGCAATGATTTACATTCTGGCCGGGGGCTTCAGTGATGATCAGGCCAAATTTCAGCTGGCGGTGTTGCTGACCCGGATTACCTTCCCCTTTCTGCTTTTTATCAGTCTGGTTTCGCTGCTGGGCGGGATATTGAACGCGCTGGGAAAATTCTGGGCGACGGCGGCAACCCCGATCATTCTTAATCTGAGCATGATTACCGCGCTGATATTCTTTTCCCATCAATTTTCCACTCCGGCGCATTCATTGGCACTGGCGGTATCCATTGCCGGAATTATCCAGCTGGTCTGGCTGTACCTCGCCTGTCGGCGGATTGGCTATAAAATCAGGATTATCCGGCCACGCATGACCCCGAAAGTCAAGGAAATGCTGATCATCATGATGCCAGCGGCGCTCGGTGCCGGGGTGATCCAGATTAATCTCATGCTTGATATGATTATTGCCTCTCATCTGCCCAATGGCTCGATTTCATTCCTGTTTTACGCCGACCGGCTCAATCAGCTGCCAATCGGGGTGATCGGGGTGGCGCTCGGCACCGTATTGCTGCCGCTGCTCGCGCGCAATATTGCCGAAGGTCATGAGGATCAGGTCAGCCTGAACCAGAACCGGGCGATTGAAGTCGGGCTGTTTCTGACCATTCCGGCGGCGGTTGCCTTTATGATTGTGCCGTATCAGCTGATTCACGTCCTGTTTGAACGCGGGGCGTTCAGTGCCTATGACAGCCAGCAGACGGCCAATGCCCTGATGGCCTATGCGGCGGGGCTGCCGGCCTATGTTTTGGCGAAGATTTTCTCTCCCGGCTATTTCGCCCGCAAGGACACCAGAACGCCGATGCAATTTGCCGTGGTGGCGCTGGTGGTGAATTTGACCCTGAATCTGATTTTGATGCAATATTACGCCCATGTCGGTCTGGCGATGGCAACCGCGATCTCGGCGTGGCTGAATGTGGTGATGCTGGCGACGGGGCTGATCCGGCGCGGCCAGTTCAGCTTTGACCGCAGGGTCTTGCTGCGGGTGGTCAAATATACTATGGCCAGTGCGGTCATGGGGGCTATTGTCTGGGCGACCTCCCGCTACATTGCCAATATGTTCGATGGCCATATGGTGGTAAAAATCCTCGGCCTCGTGATTCTGGTATTGGTCGGGGTCGGCAGTTATCTGGCGGTGGTATTCCTCACCGGGGCGGTAAAGCCACAGGACCTGAAATCACTACTTGGTCGTAAAAAAGCGCCGTAAATCACGAACCGGATTTTTTGCCGGATTCTCTGCTAAATTCTCTGCCCGGTTTTCTGCCCGGTTTTCCGCCAGATTCTCTGCCATATTTTCTGCTAAGTTTTCTGCCAGATTCTCTGCAAGCCCGGTCACCAGAGTCTGTAGCGACGAAAAGCCCTCATGGGGTTCAAGGGTTTTCTCATTCATATACAGCGCGCGGTTAAATTCAAGCTGAAGGGCATGACGGCCACGCTGCGGATCACCGTATGTCTGGGTGTTGAACCCGCCGGCATAGGGATTGTCATAGGCAACCTTCAGACCATGACCGGTGAAATATCCGGCGATAGATTGCACTATCGCCTTACGGCAACTGACGCCGAAACATGTACCGATAATCAGGTCCGGCTGGTGGCTATGCGGCTGATCGGGGTGAATGAATTGATGGGACGGCATCGAATGGCAGTCCAGCAACAGGTAAAAGTCATGCTGGTGGTGCAGGCCATTCAACAGCGTTGCCAGCGCGCGGTGAACCGGGTAATAAACCGCGTTCAGCCGGTGATCAATTTCACTTTCCGGCAATTTTTCGGCGTAAATTTCCTGACCATTATAGCATCTTCTGGAAAAAATTCCAAAGCCGCAGCTGACTTTGCTGCTATTGTCGAAATCATTGGCCCGCGTCAGATTTTCAAACATACCGGGATCAATTTCGCGGGCGGAGCGGTTGGTATCGACATAGATACGGGCGAAATGATTGATAAAGACCGTTGCCCCGAAAAGCGGGACATCCTGCACCAGCCGGTCAACCATAAGATCACTGGAATAAAGCAATCGGGAAGGGTCAATGGAAACTTGTTTCAGAAATCTCTCCGGCAAGCCGGTGCCGCTGTGGGGACTGTTAAAAAGAATTCCATTTTGCCCCATGTGCGGTAGAGTGATTGAATAGGCCGACATTCACGCATTTCTTCCAGTTAATCCGGTAAAATTACAGCTTCAATTGGAAAAAAGCCACTGAATTAAGTAAAATATATGAATAATTTATTGAATTATTCATACCATCTGCGTTATTAAAACAGGGAAGAGGCCGAGGCCTGATGATAGGGACCACGACTGACAATAAGGGTATAGGCTGTGCCACGTATTTTACTTGCTGAAGATGATGATACCATGAGAAGCTTTCTTGCCAGATCGCTGGAGAAAGCAGGCTATCAGGTGATTTCTGTCAGTATGGGCAGTGACGCGCTGCCGTTGCTGGCCGGGGGCGGGTTTAATCTGCTGCTGACGGATATTGTCATGCCGGGGATGGACGGGATTGAGCTGGCCCGGCGGGCCACCCGGATGCAGCCCGGGCTGCATGTCATGTTTATTACCGGATTTGCCGCGGTCGCGATGGATAAGGCACAGGATCGCCCGCCAAATTCCAAAGTCCTGCAAAAGCCATTCCATCTTAAGGATATGGTTGATGAAGTTGACCGGCTGTTCAGTGAGATTGTCTAGAGCAATGTCAGACCTATTTGACCCATTTGACCGGGATGATTTTGTTTTATGGCGACGCCTGGGCTTGAAATGCGATGCGGCGCATCGGATGATAGGCCCAGGCGTCGCCATAAGACAAAAGAACCCGGCCTTTGGTGTCCCGTCATGGCTTTGTGGGTGGGTGCGTTGCGTCATTTGCCCGATGCGCCGCATCGCGCGGCATAACGCGCCTGCCCACAAAGCCATGACGGGACATCAAATTGAGCCAAATAGGTCTGACATTGCTCTAGGATTCTTACCGGTTACAAGAGTATTTACCTGCTTTCATTTATATTAAATCAGCAAGGCGCAATACTGTGAAGAAAATGACCATATTACTGATAGAAGACACGGTTTCTCTGGCCGAAGTCTATATCGACTTCCTGCAGGATGAAAAGGCCGAAATTACCCACGTAACCACCGGGGCCGAAGCGTTTGCCTATCTGGCGGAATCGGCCCCGCATATTATCCTGCTGGATATGAACCTGCCGGATGTTGATGGCATGGATATCCTGAAATATGTTTCTGATAACGGCCTGAATTGTTGCGTTATTGTCATCACGGGTTACGGCTCTGTGGCGCGGGTGGTCGATGCGATGCGGCTCGGGGCGTTTGAATATCTGCAAAAACCTTTCGATCAGAACCGGCTGGTGCTGACGGTGCGCAATGCGATGGAGCGCATGTATCTGCGCCAGATGGTCGACAGCTATAAAAGCCAGCTCGGCATCAGCGAATATTATGGCATGCTGGGCAATTCACAGGTCATGCAGATGGTTTATGATACCATTGACAATGTTGCCCGCAGCTCCGCCACGGTTTTTATTACCGGCGAAAGCGGCACCGGCAAGGAGCTTTGCGCCCAGGCAATCCACGACATCAGCACCCGTGGCGACCATGAGATGGTAATCCTGAATTGCGGGGCCATTCCAAGCGAACTCATGGAAAGTGAAATATTCGGCCATGTCAAGGGAGCCTTTACCGGCGCAATATCAAACCGCGTGGGCGCGGCCCAGAGGGCCGACGGCGGCACCCTGTTCCTTGATGAAATCGGTGAAATGGACATCCACCTGCAATCAAAATTACTCCGGCTGATCCAGTCCGGCACCTTTCAGGCGGTAGGCAGTGCCAAAACCTCCACCGTGGATATACGCTATATCTGTGCCACCAACCGTGATCCGCTCGAGATGGTGAAAAAGGGCGAGTTCCGCGAAGATTTATATTACCGCCTGAATGTCATCCCGATCGAAATGCCGTCGTTACGGGAACGCGGTCAGGATAAAATCGAAATTGCCCGGAATTTCCTGAGAAGATTTTCCGGTGAGGAAGGCAAGAATTTCAAAAATTTCTCACCCGAGGTCGTGGGCATCATTCAGAAATATCACTGGCCGGGCAATGTCCGCCAGCTCCAGAATATTATCCGCAATATTGTGGTGCTGAATGACAGTGAGCAGGTGGAAAGAGAGATGTTGCCCCGGGAATTTATCAGCCATCTGCCGGATAATGAGGATTATGGTGATCTGGCAACGACGCCTGATACCGCCGTCACCGCGGACAGCAGACCGCATAGTGAGGACATCCGCCCGTTGTGGCAAACAGAAAAAGCCGCGGTCGAGCAGGCAATAGAACGCTGTGGCGGCAATATTGCCCGGGCCGCAGCCTGTCTGGAGGTTAACCCGTCAACGATATACCGGAAATTGAAATTCTGGTCAAAAGCCGAAAAGGATATGACATAACGTGGCGCAATCAAAATACCTGAAAAATTATCTGCCGCCGGATTTTAATATCACCCGGGTTGATCTGGCTTTTGATCTGAGGGCGGATATCACCCACGTTCGGGCAATATCGACTTTTAACCGTCGTGGCGGGTCGACGCAACCGCTGCGGCTTGACGGTCGCAATATGACGCTGAAATCCATTGCCATAGACGGGGTCCGGCTGACCGAACAGCAGTATCGGCTTACGGATCATCACCTGATTATTCATCAGGTCCCGGACCGGTTTGAGCTTGTGATCGAAAATGATATTGATCCGGCAGCCAATACGGCGCTGGAAGGACTGTATATCTCAAAGGGCATGTATTGCACCCAATGTGAGGCCGAGGGCTTTCGCCGGATTACTTTTTTCCTCGACCAGCCGGATGTCATGGTGCCCTACCGGGTGCGGATTGAGGCCGACAAGACAGATTACCCGGTGCTGCTGTCCAATGGTAATAAAATTGACAGCGGTGAGCATGCCCCCGGACGCCATTTCGCGGTCTGGGACGATCCGTTTCCAAAACCGAGCTATCTGTTTGCGCTGGTCGCGGGCGATCTTGATTATCTCGAAGATCATTTTATCACCTGCTCCGGCAAACGGGTGAGTTTACGGATTTATGTCACCCCGGATGATCTTGACAAATGCCCCCATGCCATGGCCAGCCTGAAGCAGGCGATGAAATGGGATGAGCAGGTTTATGGCCGTGAATATGATCTGAATATCTTCAATATCGTCGCGGTCAGCCATTTCAACATGGGGGCGATGGAAAATAAGAGCCTTAATATCTTCAACAGCAAATGCGTGCTGGCACGGGCGGAAACCGCGACGGATTCCGATTTTGCCGCAGTTGAGGCCGTGGTTGCCCATGAATATTTTCATAACTGGACCGGTAACCGGGTCACCTGTCGCGACTGGTTCCAATTGTCGCTGAAAGAGGGGTTGACCGTGTTCCGTGATCAGGAATTTTCCGCCGATCAAGGCTCCCGGGCGCTCAAACGCATCGAAGATGTGCGGCTACTGCGCCAGCATCAGTTTGCCGAAGACAGTGGCCCGATGGCCCATCCGGTACGGCCCGAAAGCTATATCGAGATCAATAATTTCTATACCGTCACCGTCTATGAAAAAGGTGCTGAACTGATCCGCATGATCCACAGCCTGCTCGGGCCGGAAAATTATCGCAAAGGTATGGACCTTTATTTTGCGCGGCATGACGGCGCGGCGGTGACCTGTGATGATTTTGTCGCGGCGATGGCGGATGCTTCCGGCGTTAATCTTGACCAGTTCCGGCTGTGGTATTGTCAGGCCGGCACCCCGGAAGTCACCGTTTGCCACCGTCAGGACGGCGATCAGGTGACGCTGGACTTCCGCCAGACCATCCCCGACACCCCGGGACAAACGGACAAGGCCCCGATGCATATACCGCTGGCCGTCGGCCTGATTGGCCCCGATGGCCGGGATGTGCCGCTACAGCTTGACGGCGAGAATGCACCAGCGGATCACGACGGTACCAGAATTCTTGACCTGACTGAAGCACAGCAGACCTTCACCTTTGTCGGCATTCAGGATAAAGTCGTTCCTTCTGTCCTGCGCGGGTTTTCGGCCCCGGTCAAGCTTGAAAGCGACCTTTCACAGGATGAGCTGATGTTTCTGCTCACCCATGACAGCGACAGCTTTAACCGCTGGCAGGCGGGACAGGATATTGCCAGCCGCATGATCATGGGGCTGGTCGATGATTGTGCCGCCGGGCGGCCGCTGGTCCTTGATCAGGCGTTTTCAGCGGCAATCGGCAGAATACTTGATGATACCGATCTTGACCGGGCCTATGTCGCCGAACTGTTGAGCCTGCCGACCGAGGGTATTCTCGGCCAATATCGCACCCCGGTCGCGGTTGATGCCATCCATCAGGCGCGCAATTTTGTCCGCCGGGCGCTGGCAGCGACGCATTATGACCGGCTCAGGACGATTTATCACGCCTGCGGGTCGAACAGGCCTTATATTTTTACCCCGCAGGCGGTGGCCAACCGGCGGCTGAAAAATCTCGCGCTGGCTTATATGATGGAGACAGAAGACCCAAAATCCCTTGAACTGTGTCTGGCTCAATTCAAGGCGGCGGATAATATGACCGATGAAATTGCGGCATTTTCCTGTTTGGTCAATAGTGATTTCGCCGAGCGCCAACCGGCGATTCAGAACTTTTATGATAAATGGCATCATGATGATCTGGTGCTGGATAAATGGTTCGCGGTTCAGGCGGCGGTAGCCAGGCCGCGAACACTGGACCGGGTAGAGCAGCTGATTCTTCATCAGGATTTCGATCTCGGGCTGCCGAACCGGGTGCGGGCCGTGGTCGGGCCGTTCTGTGGCCACAATCTCACCTGCTTTCATGATAAATCAGGCCGGGGCTACGGCTTTCTCGGCACCATGATTGAGCAGCTTGACCCGATTAATCCGCAGATCGCCTCGCGTCTGGTGCAGCCGCTATGCCGGTGGAAATATTATGACAGCCACCGTCGGCACTTGATGAAACAAACGCTGGAACGACTCCTGAATCTACCCGGCCTGTCAGAAAATACCGGCGAGATCGTGTCGAAAAGCCTGAAATAACCGATGGGCGCATTGCCGGTGTAAATTTAAGGCTGTTCCTGCGCAGTATTTTTCGTTATCTTAAATTTTTCGTTATCTTTAAAGATGGATAAGCCAAAACCGGCAGGCCGATAATCGGAAATATGGCAGGCCAACAATCGGAAATATGACAGACCGACAACCGGAAATATGATGGGCCAACAGCCGGAAATATATTGGCAGATTTTTCGGGGCCGGTTAAAATAATATGAGAGGGAGACAATAATGAAAAAGATATTATGGGCACTGTTCGCAGTAGCGATAATCCTGACAATTGATATTTTTAACAAGGTTCCGCCGAAAACCGGGACAACAGCTATTTCCGCCACCCGGCTGGCCCAGAATATTAAAATTCTGGCCTCGGATAAATTTGAGGGCCGGGCGCCGGGCACCCCGGGGGAGGTAAAAACCATCAATTTCCTGAAGCAGCAGTTTCAGAAACTCGGTCTCAAGCCCGGTAACGGCGATAGTTATTTTCAGGGGGTGAAGATGGTGGGGATTACCGCGTCTCCCGATGCGGTGATGAAAATTACCGTTGGCAATGCGGTAACCAGCCTTAAATACGGCCCACAATTCATGGCCTGGACCGAGCGGGTCCGGGATCGGGTCTCGGTTGCCGACAGCCCGATGGTTTTTGTCGGTTATGGTATTGTTGCCCCGGAATATAACTGGAATGATTACAAGGGGTTGGATGTTCGCGGCAAGACCGTGGTGGTGATGGTTAATGATCCCGGATTTGCCACTAAAAATCCAAAATTATTTACCGGTAATGCCATGACCTATTACGGTCGCTGGACCTATAAATATGAGGAAGCGGCACGTCAGGGGGCGGCGGCGGTCATTATTATTCATGAAACCAAACCGGCAGCCTATCCGTGGGCGGTGGTTCAGGGAAGCTGGACCGGGCCGCAGTTCAGTCTGGAAAGCGCCGATGGCAACATGTCACAGGTCAAGGTCGAATCCTGGATTCCAGGCAAGATCATGGCCAAAATATTCGCGGCGGCGGGGCTGGATTACGCGAAGTTAACCGCACAGGCGGCGACCCGGGACTTCAAGGCGGTGCCGCTGAAGGCGACAATGTCGGTCGCGCTGAAAAATACTATTCGTCACGTGGTGTCAAATAATGTCGTCGCGGTAATGCCGGGAACCGATGAGGCCGATCAATATATTATTTATATGGCTCACTGGGATCATCTGGGCCGCAACCGGGCGCTGAAGGGCGATCAGATTTATAACGGTGCCGCCGATAATGCCAGCGGGGTTGCCGGATTGATTGAGCTTGCCAATGCCTTTTTAACCGGTCGGGAGAAGCCGCGGCGTTCGATCATGTTTTTATCGGTCACGGCAGAAGAGCAGGGCCTGCTGGGCTCGGAATATTACGCCCGGCATCCGCTGGTGCCGCTGGACAAAACCGTGGCGGCCATTAATATGGATACCCTGAATACTTACGGCAAAACCTCGGATGTGACCATTGTCGGCTATGGTAATTCAGAGCTGGATGACTATGTTAACGCGGCGGCCCGGATGCAGAAGCGTACGGTTAACCCCGACCCCGAACCAGAAAAGGGCAGCTTTTACCGCTCGGATCATTTCAGTCTGGCCAAGCACGGGGTACCGGCGCTTTATTTTAAAAGCGGGGTTGATAATATCAAGCATGGCCGCAAATGGATGCTGGCAAAAATCGCCGATTATACCACCAACCGCTATCACAAGCCGACGGATGAATATTCCGCGAACTGGAATCTGTCCGGGGCGGTCGAGGACTTGCAGCTGATGTATGTGGTCGGCCTGAAATTATCCGAGGAAAGCAGTTTTCCCAACTGGCGCAAAGGTAATGAATTCAGGGCAAAACGCGACGCCATGATGAAAAAATAATCCGGATGAGAACAACATGAATATAGCGTTGCCGGAAATAATTGAAAATTATAAATCAGATAAAGAGTCAGTCTTTAATATCTGGTTTATCAATAATGATCACCGTCTCAAAGCCTTCCGTTCAATACGCGGCGGCGTGCAGCGCGTCGTAACGGAAATCAAAAGCAAAAGCTTTGGTAATGATTTCAAAGGCTCGTCGCTGGAGCTTGTCTTAAACGCAATTACCGAGCAGAAGCAGGTCTTTACCGGTGCTGCCCATGCTTTTTACTGGAAACCAAAACTCAGAATCCCCGATATTTACGAGAATGAGGAAAACCAGCAGGCATTTGGCCAGTTTCTTGAGAATTGTTACCATGCGACCACAGAAGCCCAAATTATAAAAGAGATCATTCTCCTTGACGAGCGCAAGATAAAGGGCTTGGGACCCGCAGTGGCAAATATATTATATTTCCTTCATCCGGAAATTATGCTGCCCTCCAATACCGCAATAGT
>JAADGA010000085.1 GCA_013152615.1 Alphaproteobacteria bacterium | reverse complement strand
TTGCATTGCCCCCGGTTTCATTGAAAGCCCGATGACGGCGGTGTTGAGTGATGACCAGAAAGCGGGGCTGCTGGCCAATATTCCGATGAAAAGACTGGGGGTTGGCGATGACATTGCCGCTGGTGTTGTTTATCTCGCCAGTGCAGAAGCGGCCTACGTTACCGGGATTACGCTCCACATAAATGGCGGAATGGCGATGATCTAGCCGGTTGCCGGATATTACCGAATATTTATTCTTGGCAAGAACGAACTTAATGTGCTAGTACCCACTTGCATTTAACAGGAAATGAATTCAGTTTTTTATTGCTTTTGTCTGTAAAAGGAAAATAGACTAATTAGATACTGGTTCTGTGATTATCAAAACCCGGACCTGCTTACAGGTCCATTGGAAATAGGAATATAGAATATGAGTGACGTAGCTGAACGTGTAAAAAAGATTGTCGTCGAACATTTGGGTGTCGAAGACGGCAAGGTTACCGATAGTTCAAGCTTTATTGATGATCTGGGGGCGGATAGTCTGGATACTGTTGAACTGGTCATGGCATTCGAGGAAGAATTCGGGTGTGAAATTCCGGATGAGGCTGCTGAAAAAATTCTTACGGTCAAGGATGCTATTGACTTTATCGGTGCGAACACCTGAGGCAGGCTATTGGCGTCGCCTGATGTCAGGCAAGGGCAAAATAATGATGGTCGCGCAGTGCCGTGTTCTGGTGAGTGACGCGGGTCGCGGTGTTGTCGTTTCTGGCGTGTCCTGCTGTGGAGTAACCGCCAGATCGTGAACTCGTAAATTATTACTGAAAAGAAGGTGGAACGATGAGACGAGTGGTGGTTACCGGAATGGGGCTTATTACCCCGCTGGCATCGGGAATGGAACAGACATGGCAGCGCCTCGTCGCCGGCAAGTCCGGTGCCGGGCCGATCACCCGGTTTGATCCACAAGGGTTGTCAGCAAGAATTGCCTGTGAAGTGCCGCTTGGCGATGGCCAAAACGGCACCTTTAATCCTGATGACTGGATCACGCCCAAGGAACGGCGGCGGATAGATGACTTTATTCTTTATGGTATTGTCGCCGCAGAAATGGCGCTGGCCGATGCCGACTGGAAACCGGTGAGTGAGGAAGACCAGTGGCGCACCGGAATCATGTCCGGGGCCGGGATTGGTGGTCTTCCGGAAATTCAGAGTGAATCAATCAATATGCATGAACGCGGCGTGCGCCGGGTCAGTCCGTTTTTTATCCCGCGCTGCCTGATTAACCTGATTTCAGGGAATGTTTCGATCAGGAACGGCCTGAAGGGGCCAAATCATGCCATTGTTACCGCCTGTGCCACCGGAACCCATGCCATTGGTGATGCGGCCCGTCTTATTATGCTGGATGATGCGGATGTCATGGTTGCCGGTGGTGCCGAGGCCGCGATTTGTCAGGTCGGGGTCGCCGGTTTTGCCCAGGCCAAGGCTCTGAGTACCCATTATAACGACACCCCGGAGAAAGCCTCGCGGCCCTATGATCGCGACCGGGACGGTTTCGTTATTGGCGAAGGTTCCGGCATGGTCGTTCTGGAAGAATATGAGCATGCTAAAAAACGCGGTGCCAGAATATATGCCGAAGTTATCGGCTACGGCATGTCCGGTGATGCCTATCATGTGACAGCCCCGGCCCCGGATGGCAGTGGTGGCTACCGGGCGATGGCGGCGGCGTTGAAACGCTCCGGCCTTGCTCCGGAAGAAATTGGCTATATCAATGCTCACGGCACCTCAACCCCGATGGGGGACGAGATTGAATTTAATGCGGTGAAACGGCTGTTCGGTGATGCGGTCGGCCAACTCGCCATGTCCTCGACCAAGTCTGCTATTGGTCATTTGCTCGGGGCGGCGGGCAGTACCGAAGCAATTTTCAGCATACTGGCGATGATCCGGGGGGAATTGCCGCCGACGCTTAATCTTGATAATCCGTCCGAGGGACTTGACGGGATTAATCTGGTCGCCCATGAAGCCCAGCACAAGACCGGCATCAGCGCCGTTTTGTCCAACAGTTTCGGTTTTGGCGGCACCAATGCGTCTATAATTTTCAAAACAGTGTAATGGTCCCATGACGGGGCTGAAAAAATATATTATTTTGCTCCTTGTCGGCAGCGTCGCATTTGCGGCGCTGTTTTTCTATCTGGGCTACCGGCAGTTTCACCTGAGCGGCCCGGTGATGCGGGATACGGTTTATGTCCTGCCAAAGGGGCAGGGGGTCGGCCACACGGCGCGGCAACTGGAACGGCGGGGGTTGGTAACCAGTGGTAATATCTTTAAATCAGGCGTCAGGCTGTTGGGCTATGAACGCCGCCTGCAGGCCGGGGAATATGATATACCCGCCCATTCAAGCATGAATGATATTATGATGATCCTGTCCGGGGGCAAGGTTATCCAGCACCGCCTGACCATAATTGAAGGCTGGACCAGCCGCCAGATTGTAACCTATCTGAACGGTCTTGAAAACCTGACGGGGCAGGTGACAAAGCTGCCACGCGAAGGCTCAATCCTGCCGGACACCTATCTCTATACCAGAAATACCCGCCGCACCGACCTGATCCGGCGGATGCAGGCGCGGCAGCTGGATTTTCTGGACAAGGTCTGGGACAAACGGGCTGCGGGTCTGCCGTTCCTCTCGCCGCGCGGGGCGGTGATTCTGGCCTCCATCGTTGAAAAGGAAACCGCCGTTCCCCGGGAACGTGCCCATATTGCCGGGGTATTTATTAATCGCCTGCGGAAAAATATGCGGCTTCAGAGTGACCCGACGGTCATTTATGGCCTTGACCGGCGGGGCAGTCTTGACCGGCCCATTCGGAAAGCGGATCTCAAGTCTGATACGCCCTATAACACCTATCGAATCCGGGGCTTGCCGCCAACCGCGATTGATCATCCGGGGCGCGCGGCCATCCTTGCGGTTCTGCATCCGCTTGACAGTGATGACCTCTATTTTGTCGCGGATGGCAGTGGTGGCCATGCCTTTTCCCGAAATTTGCGCCAGCATCTGGAGAATGTTCGGAAATGGCGTCGCTTCCAAAAGGAGAAAAAGCTTGAAAAGCAGGAATAAAACGATAGATTGACCTCAGGGAAAACGGCCCCTTCGTCTAGCGGTTAGGACGTGGCCTTCTCAAGGCTAAAACACGGGTTCGATCCCCGTAGGGGTCACCATTCCCGGGGCGGGGATGTTGCGGCGGTCAGTGGACGGGCATTCTTTGCTTGAAGTTGGCGGCTATATGTTATATTCGGCCCCCATGACTGAAAATATTACCCCCGATACCGGCTCATCCGCCACCAGCGTAAATTCACTGGGCTTTGCCAAATCGCCTGCCGATACCAGAATAGTGGTCGCGATGTCGGGCGGGGTGGACAGTTCGGTGGTCGCCGCCCTGCTTAAAAGTCAGGGCTATGACGTCGTCGGCATTACGCTCCAGCTTTATGATCATGGCCTTGCGCTGCGGAAAAAAGGTGCCTGCTGTGCCGGTCAGGATATTCATGACGCCCGGCGGGTGGCAGAGGCCATTGGTATTCCCCATTATGTGCTGGATTATGAAAGCCGGTTTCAGCAGACGGTGATTGCGGATTTTGCCGACAGTTATATTCGCGGGGAAACCCCGATCCCGTGCGTGCGCTGTAATCAGGAGGTTAAATTCAATGATCTGCTGAAAACCGCGCGTGATCTGGACGCGGATGCCCTCGCCACCGGTCATTATGTCCGCCAGAAGGGGGGCAATTATGCCGAGATGTATCGGGCAATAGACGACAGCCGCGACCAGAGCTATTTCCTGTTTGCCACCACGCGCGAGCAATGTGAATATCTGCGCTTTCCACTGGGCGGCATGCATAAGGACGCGGTGAGGCAGCTTGCGGAGAAATACGGCCTTGAGGTTGCTGACAAGCCGGACAGTCAGGATATTTGCTTTGTTCCCGAAGGCAATTATGCCGATGTTATCGAGCGCCTGCGGCCCGGTGCGGCCGAAGCCGGTGATATTGTTACTCTTGACGGTACGGTCCTTGGCCGCCACCGGGGCATCATTCATTATACCATTGGCCAGCGCAAGGGGCTTGGCATTGGCGGTGGTGAGCCGCTTTACGTTATCCGGCTTGATGCGGTGCGCAAACAGGTCATTGTCGGCCCGAAGGCGGCGCTGGAGATTACCGAAATCACCGTGAAAGAAGTAAACTGGCTGGGGCAGGAGGCCATTGCCGCCGCCGGAGTTGCGATTGCGGTCAAGGTCCGTTCCACCAGACCGCCGGTGGCCGCCACCCTGTTGCCGCTGGCCGGGTCTATGGCCCGGATCCGGCTGCATCAACCGGAACGCGGGGTGTCGGTGGGACAGGCGGCGGTATTCTACCATGATGACCGGGTTCTGGGCGGTGGCTGGATCAGTCAGACCCATAACCGCCGTTCGGTGAAATAATTTTCCCGGTGGCGTAAAAGTCAGTTTGGACGGTCAAATTGGAGGGATATCACCGCTTTTGCGCTTAAGGGCGGTGTGGGGACAGCGCCCTCGTTGTTTTCCTGCCGCTTATTCCTGACTTTTTCCGGGCTTTTTCCCGGTATCGGGGACATTTTCCTTTCTTTTCTGATATTCTCTTCTATATTTACCGGATAAATTCAAGGATAGTTCATCGTGACCACAGTAGATACGGAATTTCACCAGACCAGAGCCTTGTATGAAGGTGCCGGGTCATTTGTCACCCATCTGGAATGTTCAATGGCGGGGGACGTCTATCAGAAGGCGCTGCCCCACGGCCTGTCAAAAGCGGGCAAGCCGTTGCTGGTACGCTATGATCTGGAGCAGATCGCCCGCTCAGTGACCAAAAAAGAGATTGAGGACCGGCCCGGCGGCTTCTGGAAATACCGCGAATTCCTGCCGCTTGAGCGCGGTGAAAATCTGGTCAGTCTGGGCGAAGTCATGACGCCGCTGTTGCCGCTACGTCATTCGGTGCCGGATGATGTCGAGGTTATTGTCAAGGATGAGGGCCGGTTGCCGACAGGCTCGTTCAAGGCGCGGGGGCTGGCGCTCGCGGTGGCGATGGCCAAGGAACTCGGCCAGACCCATCTGGCGATGCCGACCAATGGCAATGCCGGGGCGGCGCTCGCGGCCTATGCCAGCGTGGGCGGCCTCAGAACCACTATTTTCTGTCCGGACGACACCCCGGAAATCAATGTGCGCGAAATCGAATTACAGGGGGCGAATGTTTATAAAGTCAACGGCCTGATCAATGATTGCGGCAAGATTGTTGGTGACGGCAAGGCGATCCTCGGCTGGAGCGATATCTCGACCCTGAAGGAACCTTACCGGATTGAGGGCAAGAAGACTATGGGGCTGGAGCTGGCGGAGCAATTCGGCTGGCAGTTACCGGATGTGATCTTTTATCCGACCGGTGGCGGCACTGGCCTGATTGGCATGTGGAAGGCGTTTGAGGAATTGGAAGCAATCGGCTGGATTGGCTCGAAACGCCCGCGCATGGTGGCGGTTCAGTCAACGGGATGCGCGCCGATAGTCAAGGCGTGGCAGGACGGCGCCAGCCATGCGCCGCTGTGGGAAAATGCCTATACTGTGGCCTCGGGCATTCGGGTGCCGGCGGCGGTCGGTGATTTTCTGATCCTGCGCGCAGTCCGCGAAAGTCACGGCTTTGCCATTGCCGTTACCGATGAGCATATTATAACAGCCCGCAATGAGGCTGCGCATAAGGACGGGGTGTTGTTATGTCCGGAAGGCGCGGCAACCTTTGCCGCCTGGCAGAAGGCGCTGGAGACGGGTCAGGTTCAAAAAGACGAGCGTGTTTTGCTGTTTAACTGTGCCACCGGCCTCAAATATCCGATGCCGGAAAGTAATCATACCATAGATTGTCATAAAGCCATTGATTATACGGCGTTGAAGTAGGTCTGCCTTGTTTTATGAAAGATGTGGATTCTCTGAATAAATACGACTATCTGGATTCTATTGAAGGCTTTTGTCCGCCCGAAAGGGTGAAGAAGCAATCTTTGTGGAACCGGATTAAATCTCTGGCTCCGGGGGTTCTGGTCTGTGCAACGGTTGCTTTGGCGGCGGCCTTCATTGCCCAGCATTACGCCGCCCCGGTGATGTTGCTCAGTCTGCTGCTCGGCATGGTGTTTAATTTCATGTCACAGGAAAAGCCGACCAGAGACGGGGTACAATTCACCTCCCAGACTATATTGCGAACCGGGGTTGCCCTGATCGGCGCGCGGATTATGCTGTCCGATTTTGTTGCCCTTGGTGCCGGGGTTGTGACTTTGGTGATTGTCGCCATTATCATCGTGATTGCACTCGGGATTTTCTGGGCAAAATTATTGAAACTTGACCCGGAACAGGGGATTCTTATCGGCGGGGCGACGGCCATCTGCGGGGCATCCGCCGCGCTCGCCTTATCGACCATCATGCCAAAATCAAAAACGCTGGAGCATAATACTCTGATTACTGTTGTCGGCATCACTGCGATGGGGACCATTTCCATGGTGCTTTATCCGGTGATTATCGGCTTTCTCGGGCTGAATGATCATCAGGCCGGGATTATGATCGGTGGCACCATCCATGATGTTTCGCAAGTGGTTGGCGCCGGCTACAGCATCTCCGAGGTTGCCGGGGATACCGCGATACT
>JAADGA010000084.1 GCA_013152615.1 Alphaproteobacteria bacterium | reverse complement strand
TGGGAGCGGGGGCCGAGAAACCGCTAGAAATTGACGTCATCAACGTCTGCCGTTCCAGATCCCGCCGCAGTATTTTTTCAAATTCGCTGGTGGTATAGCCCTGATAGCTGGCCATGCTTTCAAACTTGCTTTTGCTGAATTGGCCGAGGGTGTCCTGAAAGGCGTCGATACTCATAATATATTTGCGCAGCCCGCTATCGGTAATCCTGATATTAAGCTTATGGGCGGCATAGGCGAAGGCCCGGCGCTGAACCAGACTGACGAGCCATCTTTGCGCCATGCCCTGATCAATAAGGATTTCACGGCTGACATTACGGCCGGATTGTTGCTGGAACTGGGTATAATTATTCTGGAAGTCAGTGGCATAATCTTTCATTGACACTTTTTCGCTGCCGATCTGGGCCACATTATTTCTGCCACCGGTCAAAATATCCCCGCCAATGCCCCATAAGGCAAAACTTGCGATCAATAGCCCGAGTAATGCCGTGGCAAAATAGGATGTAAGACCACTTCTGAGTAACTGTAACATTTATTGGGGTACCTGTATTTAAGTGTTATTGCCAGATGGTTGAGTGTTGTTGCCAAAATCCATTGCCAAAATTCATCGCCAGAATCCGGTGGAATTTTCCGCATGATAATGATCTGACCGGATCATCGCAAGCCCAAAAGGCCCAAAAGCTTATGTCCTGACGGCGATAAAGAAGATTGTTCCGCCGGGGCTATGGAAAAGCCCGGGTTTTTCTGCTAGAAATCATGGAAAGTCTTGAACGGAAGGAAATGAACATGGCACTACCTGAAGCTCTGGTCGCGGGCAACTGGAAAATGAATGGCGTGACAGCGAATATTGCGGAAATAACAAAACTGAATAAGCTGATGGCCGGTAACAACCGCGGATGTGAAGTTGTGATCTGTCCACCGGCAACGCTGATTTCCATGCTGGCGGGCAACGGCATCGAGAACGGCATCGAGAACGGTATCAAGAACGGCATCGAGAACGGCATCGGGATTGGGGCGCAGGACTGTCATATGGCAACGGGCGGGGCGCATACCGGCGATATTTCTGCTGTTATGCTGGCTGACCTTGGCTGTCGCTATGTTATTGTCGGTCATTCGGAGCGCCGGGCGGATCACGGCGAAACCAATGACATCGTCCGGGCCAAGGCGATGGCAGTACAGGCACAGGGCATGACCGCGATCATCTGTGTTGGCGAAACGGGCAGCGAACGGGAAGAGGGGGCAACCCTGAAGGTGGTGACCTCACAGCTGAAGAATTCCATCCCCGATATGGCACCCGATATGGCACCCGATACGGCACCCGATACGGCAACGGTTGATAGCACCGTCATTGCCTATGAACCGGTATGGGCGATTGGTACGGGAAAAACGCCGACGGTCGATGATGTCGCAGCAGTGCATGCGGTTATTCGCGGTTTGTTGCAGGACCGGTTCGGGCAGGCCGGGGACGCAATTCGTATCCTGTATGGCGGCTCGGTAAAAGCGTCGAATGCCGCGGAATTAATGGCGGTCGCCAATGTAAACGGGGCGCTGGTTGGTGGTGCCAGCCTGAAAGCACAGGACTTCTATGGCATCATCAAAACATATCAATAATCAATAGCTTGTCCGGTCCTGCATTTTACGCTGGATATATCAAACAGATTGGAGTAAAAGCCATTTTGATTGTTCATTTATGCAGATAACAGAAGAGTTTTAAAATATGCAAGATATTGTTCTTGTTATTCACCTGATCCTGACAGTGAGCCTTGTCGGATTGGTCCTTGTTCAGCGATCATCCGGCGGTGCCTTGGGAATTGGCGGTGGCCAGGGCGGCATGATGTCCGGGCGCAGTGCCGCAACCTTGCTTACCAAGATCACAACCCTTCTTGCTGTAGGATTTTTCATAACGAGTCTCAGCCTTGCTGTTATTGCCAGACAGAAGACCGCCGACAAGTCGGTGTTCGATGTTAAGGACAAGGTTATTGAACAGCCCGCGCCTAAAAAAGACATTAAACCCAAGCCAGAGCCGGTTATTCCCAAATCCGAATAAGAGGGGCTTAATATTTGGTAATTGCCTTGTGAAGGCTGCTTCGGCAAGACAAGATTTAAACCTGTATTCGTCCATTATTTGTTTGGGCATTATTTGTTTGGGATAATTATCTGCTCATGACACGTTATATTTTTATTACCGGCGGCGTTGTTTCTTCTTTAGGCAAGGGCATCCTGTCCGCCGCCCTTGGCGCATTGCTTCAGTCCCGGGGCTATACAGTCCGGTTACGCAAGCTTGATCCCTATCTGAATGTTGATCCCGGCACCATGTCACCCTATCAGCATGGCGAGGTTTTTGTCACTGATGACGGTGCGGAAACCGATCTTGACCTTGGTCATTATGAACGCTTTACCGGGGTACCGTCCCGCCAGAGTGACAATGTCACTTCCGGCCGGATTTACAGCGATATTCTGACCCGGGAAAGGCGCGGCGATTACCTTGGGGCAACGGTGCAGGTGATTCCCCATGTCACCAACGCGATCAAGGATTTTGCCACATCGGATGTCGAAGTCGGCACGGATTTTGTCCTGTGCGAGATTGGCGGCACCATTGGTGATATTGAAAGCCTGCCGTTTATGGAAGCTATTCGCCAACTCGGCAATGATCTGGGCAAAGCCAATGTCTGTTATATTCATTTGACCCTGATGCCCTATCTGGCGGCGGCGGGTGAACTCAAAACCAAACCGACCCAGCATTCGGTCAAGGAACTCAGAAGTATCGGGATTCAGCCCGATGTGCTGGTGTGCCGGTCGGAACGTGAAATTGCCGATGCCGACCGCCGGAAGATCGCGCTGTTCTGTAATGTGCGCGAGTCGGCGGTTATTCAGGCGCTGGATGCAGGCAGCATCTATGAAGTTCCGTTGAATTATCATGCGGAGGGACTTGACACGGAGGTGTTGTCGGCGTTCGGCATTGATCCGGGGCTGACCGATGCCGACCTGATCCGCTGGCATAAAATCATGGAGCATGTCAACAATCCCGAGGGCGCTGTCACCATTGCCGTGGTCGGTAAATATACCGAGCTGAAAGATGCCTATAAATCCCTGATTGAGGCCCTGATTCACGGCGGCTTTGCCAATAATGTCAAGGTCAATGTCGAATGGTATAATGCCAAGATATTTGAGGAAGGGGCGGATCTTGCCGCTCATTTTGATCATGTTGACGGTATTCTGGTCCCCGGCGGGTTTGGCGAACGGGGGGCGGAGGGTAAAATCGCTGCGGCCCGGTTTGCCCGTGAACAGAAAATTCCCTATTTTGGCATCTGTTTCGGCATGCAGATGGCCTGTGTCGAGGCGGCACGCAATATGGCCGGTATTGACGGTGCCAGTTCGACAGAATTCGGCCCGTGTGACCATGCCATCATCGGTCTGTTGACCGAATGGCAGCAGGGTGAGGCCACCCAGAGACGAACCGTACAGGATGACAAGGGCGGAACCATGCGTCTTGGGGCGTACAAGGCCAAATTAATGCCCGGCAGCAAGGTTTGTGAAATTTATGGCAGTGAGGCCATTGCCGAGCGCCATCGCCACCGTTATGAAGTCAATATCAATTACCGTGCCCCTCTGGAAGACGCTGGCCTGATTTTCTCCGGCTTGTCCCCGGATGGCACCCTGCCTGAAATTGTTGAAATCCGGGATCATCCGTGGTTCATCGGCGTCCAGTTCCATCCGGAGCTGAAATCCAAGCCATTTGAGCCGCATCCCCTGTTTGCCTCTTTTATCGCGGCGGCAATAAAGCAATCGCGACTGGTTTGAATATATTATAAATAGCTCATTGTGGAGATAAATTATGACTGCAATTATTGACATCACTGGCCGTGAAATTCTGGATAGTCGCGGCAATCCGACCGTCGAGGTTGATGTAATTCTGGAAACCGGGGCTTTTGGCCGGGCGGCGGTGCCATCGGGGGCCTCTACCGGCGTCCATGAGGCGGCGGAGCTAAGGGACGGTGATGACCAGCGCTATTTTGGCAAGGGGGTGCTGAAGGCGGTCGGCGCGGTTAACGGGGAATTATATGACGCCCTGACCGGACTCGATGCCGAAGAACAGGCCATTGTCGATACGGTCATGTGTGACCTTGACGGCACTGAGAATAAATCGCGGCTTGGAGCCAATGCGATCCTCGGGGTCAGCCTTGCTGTTGCCCGGGCCGCTGCTGACGAGGCGGCGCTGCCACTGTATAATTATCTTGGCGGACCATCCGCACGCCTGCTGCCGGTGCCGCAGATGAATATCATCAATGGCGGCGAACATGCGGATAATCCGATTGATATTCAGGAATTCATGATTATGCCGGTCGCGGCCCAAAATGTCCGTGATGCGGTACGGATGGGGTCCGAAGTTTTCCATATGTTGAAAAAAGAGTTGTCCGACGCCGGCTTTAATACCAGTGCCGGCGATGAAGGCGGTTTTGCCCCGGCTCTCGGTGGCACCACAGAGGCGCTTGATTTTATCATGCGCGCGATTGAGGGCGCCGGATATAAACCCGGCGAAGACATTATGCTGGCGCTCGACCCGGCGGCCTCCGAATTTTACAAGGACGGCAAATATGTTCTTGCCGGTGAAGACAAAATTCTCGATAGCGGCGAAATGTCGGCTTATTATGCTGATCTTTGCGCACGCTACCCGATATTTTCCATTGAGGATGGCCTGGCGGAAGACGACTGGGACGGCTGGAAAATCCTGACTGACCTTATTGGTGACAAGGTGCAGATCGTTGGTGATGACATATTTGTCACCAATCCGGTGCGCATTGCCCGGGGAATCGATCAGGGTATCGCCAATTCCGTGTTGATCAAGCCTAATCAAATCGGCACTTTAACGGAAACATTCGCGGCGGTTGAGATGACTCACCGGGCCGGATATACCACTGTTATCTCTCACCGTTCCGGCGAAACCGAAGATTCGATCATTGCCGATCTGGTGGTTGCGACCAATGGCGGCCAGATCAAGACCGGGTCATTGCAGCGCTCGGAACGGCTGGCAAAATATAATCAGCTGATCCGTATTGAGGAAGCCCTCGGTGATGCGGCCCTGTTTGCCGGGACCACTCTCCGGCGCGGCTAGGGCGGCTTTGGCAAGCCCGGCAGACGAAAGTACACCGATCAAGCGGCCAAAACTGCCCCGCAGCATTTGGGCGCTTGGTTTTGTCAGCCTGTTTATGGATATCTCCTCGGAGATGATTCATGCGCTTCTGCCGGTGTTTCTGGTTACGGTTCTGGGGACGAGTACGCTAACGGTCGGCATGATTGAAGGCGTTGGTGAGGCCACCGCCTCAATTTCCAAATTATTTTCCGGCTGGTTCAGCGACAAACTTGGCCGACACAAGATACTGACCGTTGTTGGTTATGGCCTCAGCACGCTGTCAAAACCGCTGTTCGCCCTTGCCCCGGTGGCGTCATGGGTGCTGTTTGCCCGCTTTTCCGATCGTATCGGCAAGGGTATTCGCGGGGCGCCGCGCGACAGCCTGATCAGCAGTCTGGTACCGGCTGACCGGCGCGGGGCGGCCTATGGTCTGCGCCAGTCTCTGGATACTGTAGGGGCCTTTGTCGGGCCAATTCTGGCGATGATACTGATGGCGTTATTCGCCGATAACTTCCGGCTGGTCTTCTGGGTTGCGGTTATTCCCGGACTGATTGCCGTGGCCATACTGGTGGTTATGGTGCGCGAACCGGCACGCCGTCAGGCCCAGGAATCACCCCCATTGCCCGCGTCGGGGAGGGGGGTCAACTGGACCAGATTTGGTGCGCTCGGTGGCCCATTCAGGGAAGTTATTATTGTCGGCACCCTTCTTACCCTTGCCCGCTTCAGTGAAGCCTTTCTTATTCTGCGGGCCGAGGGTATGAGCCTGCCGTTCGCCCTCGTTCCCGTGGTTCTGATTATTATGAATATTGTTTATGCGGCGGCGGCATATCCGATTGGGGCGCTTTCGGACAAAGTCGATAAACGAACGCTGCTGACTGGCGGCTTTGCCGTTCTGATTATCGCGGATATTGTGCTGGCGCTGGCACCGAATATCTGGGTAGTCATGGTCGGGGTTGCGCTGTGGGGACTCCATATGGGTATGACCCAGAGCCTGCTCGTCACTCTGGTTGCCAACAGCGTGCCGTCGGCATCACGGGGCACCGCCTTCGGGATATTTCACCTTGTCACCGGCATTGCCCTTTTGGCGGCGAGCCTGATTGCGGGTATGCTGTGGGATTTAATCGGGCCGTCGGCGACATTCCTGGGCGGGGCCGGTTTCGCTATAGTCGGTCTTTGCGGACT
Source organism: Alphaproteobacteria bacterium (assembly GCA_013152615.1). Classification (GTDB taxonomy): domain Bacteria; phylum Pseudomonadota; class Alphaproteobacteria; order Sphingomonadales; family Emcibacteraceae; genus Paremcibacter. The sequence goes on along the minus strand of JAADGA010000084.1, from coordinate 396 downwards.
CGTGGTGGTTAATCTCAGACAAAGAAAACAAGAAATTTCTTGACCTCGTAAATCAGGTGTGATTCTCTTACGCTATGACCGACAGCCTGAATATATCGAACAGATTCCGCAAAATGATCATTCCCATGATCTGTTCACTGATCATTATCTATTTTTTCGTCTATGGAATGCGCAGTATTCAGCAAAGATCCAGCCTGCGGGAACAGATTTCCGTTCTGAATCAGGAATATAGTCTGGTGCATAAGCGCCGGGTGAAAATTGAAAGTCATGTAAAGCTGTTACGGCCGGATCATGTTAACCCGGACTTTCTTGATCAGGAATCCCGGAAAATCCTTGGTCTGATGTACCGGGATGAAATCGTTATCCCCAATCAGTGAGTTCTGTGGTTTTTCCTTG
>JAADGA010000083.1 GCA_013152615.1 Alphaproteobacteria bacterium | reverse complement strand
GGGCAGGCCGATGCGGCAGCAAAAGTCGATGATGAAGGTGGCGCAATCACTAGCGCCGATACCGTCGCTCGTGGCGTCACCGTTTATCAGATGACGGTCAAAGGCCTCGCGTTGCAGGCGACGTTGCAGGGGACCAAATACTGGAAAAGTAAAAAGCTGAATTAAACTCATTAATTATGGGCAATTCTGTTGCTATACACAGGATAGACAAACAAAGAAAACGAGTGGGAAACAGTCAAGAGTGAGCAGTATGTTGAAACAAATGAAGTCGATGGCACAAGATTTTCCGCTTCGCGAAGCCAGAGCTCTGGTGAAGGATCTTATGAAGGCCAACCAGACCATATACTGGACTGATTTCCTGCTTTCAATAACCCTCGGGGTTTTGGCCTTCACCACGGCGGTGATCGTGGACAGTTTTTCCGCCACCGGAATTATCGCCTATTTTGTTGCGGTTTTTGCGCTGTACCGGGCCGTAATTTTTATTCACGAAATTGTCCATTTTAAGAAAGGCACGATGCGGGCGTTCAAAATTGTCTGGAATATCACCTGCGGCTTTATGGTTATGGTGCCCGCCTTCATGTATCAGGGCGTTCATCTGGATCATCATAAAAGAGATATATATGGCACCGACCGGGACGGAGAATACCTGCCTTTCGGCGCCCGCAATCCGTGGCAGAATATCTGGTATGTCGCGTCATCGGTTTTTCTGCCGGGGCTGATTATTCTCAGATATATTATTCTCACGCCTTTGGGCTGGCTGATTGCGCCGCTGGGCCGGTTGTTATGGCAACGGGCATCATCGCTGACAATTGACCTGAATTATTGCCGTCCACAGGCGGTGGAGCGCGACGGTAAATTCTGGCGGTTACAGGAAATATCTGCGGTTCTCTATGGCTGGACCGCCATTATTTTATGGTTTTATGGCCTGTTGCCAGCAAAATTTTTCGTGGTCTGGTATGCGGTTATGTCTCTCATCCTGCTTATTAACAGCCTCCGTACCCTTGGCGCCCATGCCTACCGTAATCCGGGGGATGAGAAAATGACCATTGCGGAACAGTTTCTGGATTCTGTCGATGTCCCGGGCGGTTTTTTGTCAGCATTATGGGCTCCGGTGGGATTGCGCTATCATGCCACCCATCATCTGTTCCCCAACATGCCCTATCATTCCCTTAGCACGGCTCACCGGCGGCTGCGGGATAATTTACCGGATAACAGCCTCTATCTGCAAGCGTCACGGCCAACATTATTTCACGCCATGAAGACCTTGTGGCACGAGGCCGCCGCCAGTCAGAGGTCATAAAACGGTCCGGCAGGATTATTTATGATTCCGGGGGTATTATTTATGATTCTGGGAAGGTGATTTATGATTCCGGAAAGGTGATTCATGATTCTGGGGGGATTATTCATGATAATGTCACATCCGGGTCATATTTTCACAATAGTTATGGCCTATTGGTACAGTAATAATTTTATATTACAACCAGAAGGATAAATATCATGGCTAGTATCATATCAACATTATTGCATGACGGCGAAACCACCCGCCGGGTCGCCCGGGTGCTGCTCAGGCATGTTGGCCCCAAGGACAAGGAGGAAGCCACCCGGATGTTATACCGGCGGATCGGTATCTATGCCTGTGACAATAATGCCATTACCACCGAAGTTGAGCATTATTTTAAGGGCCCGGATACTTTAGAGCACTAGAGCAAAGTCAGACCCTGCTCCAGACTATTCTTGCGGCACCATAAAACGATGCAGGTGAACCACGACATATTTCATCATGGCATCATCGACATTGGCGTGACTTGCCTGCTTCCACGCCTGATATGCCTGTTCGTAATTGGGGAAGATACCGACAATATGCAGATTGTCCGGGTCAATGAATTCCATCGTTTGGGGATCATTTACTTTGCCGCCAAACACCAGATGCAACAGATCGTTGACCATATTATTAACCTTTCAGGATATAAAAAAACCGTCGCAAACCTGCCAGCAGGTTAACCCGAACGGTTTATTTTCTTGTCATTACCAAATCAGCGCCATACATATCGCCAACGGCGGCAAAGTGCAACCGGTTAATTCAGGCTTCCGGGGGTCAGGTCCCGCCGGGCCTATTTCGCGCTTCTGTTATTGGCGACTTTGACATCGCTGTTTATAATTGACTGCATAAAATCAAGCAGACCGGACATACCGCTTTCCGAAATCCGGGAGGTAAAGTCATCGCGCTGGGTACGGACCATACTGATGCCCTCAATCTTGACATCAATAATTTTAAAGTCGGGGTTTGTGGTGCCGGCGATTTTTTCCGGCCGGACACGCCAATCTACCGCATAGGTCTTCTGTTCCCCATTTGTGATTTTTGTCCTGACATACATGTCGCGGCGGCCATTTGGCAAAACCCTCCCTATCCGGACTGTTTTGGTATCCAGTTTGGCCAGACGTCTGGTATAGACCTTGACCAGATATTCGGGAAACAGGGTATAATATTTTTTCAGATTTTTCGGCGAGGCGCTTCTTCGGTGGCGCCCCAGAGAGATCCTGCCAATATATCTTATATCAAAGCCCTGATGGAGAATTTCATTAAACCGTTTTTCCTGATCGGCAAGGGTTGTGCCTTGTTGTTTCAGGCTGGTCAAGGCCTCATCCGCCAGCGTGCGGATGAAATTTGCCGCGTCCTGCTGGACCTGTGGATTTTCATTTATATAGGCTTTGTTTGCCGCATGGAGGGGCTGGCTCCATAACAGGGTCATCACCAGCAAGGCCGCGGCCATGGTTGCCCCGAACATTTTTCCGGCCACCGCCTTCCGCTCCGAAAAAGTTTCGCTGCGGGATAAACAATATATTTGACTATTATGGTGCATTTTGCATCCCATTGGTTTGCCGCCCTCCTCTTTCTGGATATAGCTGGCACATCTTTCCATTCTATGGCTTTCAGACATAGTTGTTAAATCACAACCATATCACTATTCTGTGTAGGAAAAGTCACTGGTCAGTATAATGCTCTAAATTTATGAACTGGTGATTAATATTCAAGGGCTCAGGGGAAAAGTTCATAAAAAAAACACCGGAGCCATGTGACTACGGTGTTTTTTTTGTTTGGGATCGAAAACCTATTTCAGTGTTTTCAGATAGGCAATAACATCCGCCCGTTGGTTGGCTCTTCTAAGACCGGCGAAAGTCATTTTGGTTCTCTTGACCAATCCCCGGGGTTTGGTCAACCAGGTATTCAATGTGGCGTCATCCCATGTCAGGTCGGCGGCTTTCATCGCCTTGGAATATCTGTATCCGGCTACCTGAGCAGATTTTCTGCCATAAACGCCAAACAAATTTGGCCCAATCCGGTTTCTGGCTCCCTTGGTTGAGGAATGACAGATTCCGCATCTCTTGAAAACTTTCTGGCCATTGGCAGCATTGCCTTCGGCAAAAGATGTGTTCACCAAGGATACGGCGGCCATTAAGGACAATGATAATAAAATAAAAATACTTTTCATGAATAGTTCCTTTTTGCAATTCGGTAAAACAGAAAGCTTAAGTTCTTTCATTCCCTAACTTGTAAAGAATCATGGAGATAATTCAAGTATTCTTTGTTTGCAGGCCGGTTATTATGGAATAACAAACGCATCCCGACCCTTATTTTTTGGGTCGGGCAGGAAATTCCTGATCAGGGAAGATAAAAAAACATCTGCCCTGATCAAAATTTAACGGATATTATTCGGCGGCTCTGGGTACTTTGAGCGCCCGGTTGGACTTTATTTCACCACTTTCGATCTTGTCCATAAAGGAGGCCAGACTTTGCTTGATGACCGGAGCGAGGGCAAACACCCCGATTAAATTAGGGATGGCCATGGAAAAATTGGCGGCGTCGGAAAAGTCAACTATTTCGGCAAGCCCCATGGTTGAACCGACAACGGTCACACTACAAAATAATAATTTATAGGTAAGGTCCATAACCATGCTTTCGCCAAACAGGAATGTCCATGCTTTCAGGCCGTAATAGGACCAGGTGATCATGGTGGAAAAGGCAAACAGCAAAACCGCAATCGCCAGCAGATAAGGGAACCAGGAATAGACCTTGGCAAAGGCCTGCGATGTCAGCATAACTCCCTGAAAAGTGGTGCCACCTTCACCCGGGGTATAAACCTGGGTAATGACAATAACCAGTGCGGTCATGGTACAGACGACGATGGTATCGATAAAAGGCTCCATCAGGGAAACCAGCCCCTCTGTCGCCGGTTCGTTGGTTTTAACTGCAGAATGGGCAATGGGGGCCGAACCAATCCCGGCCTCATTGGAGAAAGTTGCCCGGCGCATACCCTGAATCATCACCCCGATAACGCCGCCATAGCCAGCCTGCGGGGTGAAGGCACCGTCAATGATGGCCATGAAAGCGTCGGGGATCTGGGCATAGAACACCACCAGAATACTCAATGCCGATACCACATAAAAGATACACATGGCCGGCACCAGCTTTGAGGTGACGGTGGCGATCGATTTAATGCCGCCAATGATCACCGCACCGACAATTATCGCAACCGTCAGACCAATAACCCAGCGGTAATTGTCCATAGCCCCGTTAGCACCGGGAAGCTGGGTAATAAAGTCTGTGGTCAGACCGATTTGAAAGATATTGCCGCCACCAAAAGAGGCAAAGACGGCAAAGATGGCGAAAGCTATTGCCAGTCCTATGCCTAATCGGGGCATACCGAGATCACTGAAGCCTTGCTTCAGGTAATACATCGCGCCGCCGGAAACCGAACCATCCTCGTGAATCTTGCGGTATTTCACCCCGAGGGTACATTCGGCAAATTTCAATGACATGCCCAAAAACCCGACAACGATCAACCAGAATGTCGCCCCCGGCCCGCCGAGGCTGATGGCAACCGCCACCCCGCCGATATTGCCCAGCCCGACCGTGCCGGACAGGGCGGCGGACAAGGCCTGAAAGTGGGTTATTTCACCGGCGTCTTCCTTGCGGCTGTAATCACCACGGATAATTTTAAGTGATGTTTTAAAACCGCGAACATTAATGAACTTGAAATATAACGTTGTGAATATGCCGCCGGCCGCCAGCCACAGAACGATAATCGGCAGATGTTGTCCCATGACGTCAATCGGCCAAAAAACGATTTTTGAATAAAAGCTGGTGAAAGGCTTAATGGACTGATTAAGTGTCTGATCAATATTTTTGGTATCAATCGCCCATGCCGATGCCGGAATAATCGTAGATAGCAAAGCTATGCTGACGATGATTTGCTTTAGTTTCGATGACATAAATATCCCTTGGAGATTATGGATAAAACAGAAATAAGGTTTTTTTTTAATTTATATCTATTCTTATAGCGTAAATTAACGACAGTTTAACCTCTTTTATGAAAAATGAACCACAGAGATATACAGACTTGGAAAATATGCAGATTAGGTCCGCCTTATCTGGTTGCGGCAGGGTGCCGGTCTGTGGTCTGTCCGGAATAAAAGGCGAATGAACTCAATGACTGATAATTTAACCAGCTCGGATATACAAGCATTACTGCAAGACCCCACCCCGGAAAACCGGGCGCTGGCGGCCAAACAGGTCAGTAAAAAATTTAATGACGGTGTTCTGAGCGACAGCGAACGGCATATTGCCGAGGATATTTTCAAAATTATGGTCCGGGATGCCGAGGAACGCGTCCGCTCCGCCCTGTCAGACAGTCTGAAAGACAATCCTGATATTCCCCATGATGTTGCACTGTCACTGGCCAATGATGTCGTTGGGGTTTCGGTGCCGATGCTCGAGTTTTCAGAAGTCCTGACCGATGAGGACCTGAAAGAAATAGTCAAGGGCCAGCAGGCGGAAAGCCAGATTGCCATTGCCCGGCGGGAACATCTGTCGGCTGATGTCAGCGATACTATTGTTGAAAACAGCAAAAATGAAGAGGTGATCGCCACTCTGGTTTCCAATGAAGGTGCCGATCTTCAGGAAGGCACCATGGAAAGGGTGATGGATAAATATGGCGCGGTCGAAAAGGTCAGTGACAGCCTGGCAAACCGGACGCAACTGCCGATAGGGGTTGCTGAACGGCTGGTGTCACTGGTTTCTGAAAAGGTTCGTGACCATCTGGTTACCCACCATGAAATGACCCCGGACATGGTGATGGATCTGTTTTTGAGTGCGCGCGAACGGGCAACGGTCAGCCTGCTTGGCGGCGGCGCGGATGTCATGGATGTCCGGCGGCTGGTGGATCAGCTATATGGTCATGGCCGCCTCACCGAAACATTGATATTCCGCGCCATCTGCATGGGGGATGTGGTCTTTTTCGAGGCGGCGCTGGCCAAGCTGTGCAAAATCCCGGTCAGCAATGCCTACCGGCTTATTCATGATCAGGGGTCAATGGGACTTGCGGCCATTTACCGGGAATGTAAATTATCCCCGCAAATGCTGCCGATTGTCACGACGGCGCTGGAGGTGGTCAAGGACATGGAAACCAGTGCCAGTGAGGACCAAAGCCGGTTTCAGCAACGTATGCTGGAACGGCTACTGACCAATTGCGGCGATGATTTCGACCCGGACCACCTGGATTATTTCATCACCAAACTGGGGTCAGCAAAAAATAAAGACCAGACAAGCTGACCAGGAAATCAGGGTATCCGTATTGATCAAGGATCTCCTCCAGCACTTCAGAGATACATAAGGGTCAGAATCCTGAGTCCTGACCCTAAATGAGAGAATAAAATAAAGGCCGCGGTTTCTGCGGCCTTTATGCGTTATATGAATTTATCTCACTGTCCGGGACG
>JAADGA010000082.1:2367-9240 GCA_013152615.1 Alphaproteobacteria bacterium | reverse complement strand
GTCTTTTAACTCGAGCGTTTCGGCGTCATAAATCGCTTTTGTCCAGACGAGGGCATCCGACTGTTCATTGGTCTTGTTCGGGGTCATCAGGGTAAAAATGGTAAGTATGGCCGAACAGAAGACGAAGAGAATCGGCGGCACATAAAGAAAATGCAGATGGATCACCTTAAAGACCTCGATGGCCAGAAACAGCGCAACACTGGCAAGATTGCCAATAATAATCATAGTGAAAGCGGCATTCGCATGGGGCCGTTTCCAGAAGCTGCCAATTAAAAACAGGGTGACAACCGGGGGAATGGCATAGGCCAGAACTTTCTGCAAATATTTAAACAGCGATGAAAAATCCCCTATTTGCGGCGCCCATATTACCGCCAGAATCATGATGATAAAGGTCACATAGCGCCCGACGGTGAGCAAGCGCCGGTTGGAGATATTGGGGTGAAATTTGCTGATAAAATCCATGGTGACCAGCGTTGAGGCCGAATTCAGGGTCGAATCAATCTGTGACATCAGGGCGGCAATAAAACCGGCCAGCACCAGCCCGAGCAATCCCGCCGGCAGCAGATCAAACAACAAGGTCGGATAGACCAGATCCGGGCGCGGCAGATCGGGGTAAAGTAAAATCGCAAAGGTGCCGGGCAGGACCATGATAAACAGCACCGGCAGCTTCAGCGCACCGGCGAACAGACTGCCCCAGCGTCCGTGATCAATATTTTTCGCACTGAGCACCCGCTGCACCATAAATTGATTGGTACACCAGAAATAAAAGCCGAGCAGCGGAATCCCGACCAGCAAGCCGAGCCACGGCACATTGGGGTCGCCCAGAGGCCGGATCAGGCTTAGCTTGTCCGGCGATACCCGCGCGACCACATTGGCCCAGCTGCCAATCTTGTTAAAGGCGACGACGGTAATGACCAGAGAGCCAACCAGCAGCAGGATGGCCTGAATGGCATCGGTATAAATAACCGCCGCCAGACCGCCGGTAATGGTGTAAATCCCGGATACCACCGCCAGTATGGCAATGGTTTGCCAGATGGCGACATCAGGAAAGATCATCTGAATGACCAGCGCCCCGGCAAACAGGCTGCCAGCGGTATCAACCACGATATTAAGAAAGATGGTCAAGGCAGAAAAATAAATTCGTGCGCGGCCGTCAAAGCGTCTTTCCAGGAATTCAGGCATGGTGTAAACCCGGGACCGCAACACAAACGGCAGAATGAAAATAGCAAAAAACACCAGCACCACCGCCGCCATCCATTCATAGTTAAAAACAGAAATTCCGCTGCCGTAAGCCTCCCCCGCCAGGCCGATCAGGGTGGTGCTTGATATGTTGGAGGCAAACAGGGACAGGCAGATAAAGGGCCAGGTCATCTTTCTACCGGCCAGAAAATAATCCTCGCCATCTTCATATTTCCGCCCGAGATAAATCCCCAGCGCCATGACGGACACGAAATAAATAACCAGAATCGTAATGTCGATGGGATGAAGCTCTACATTGAAATGTGGCATTGGTCCTCCTGCGCTAAAAATATGCTGTTGTTATATCCCGGATCACTTTTTTATCCTGTTTTTTCTGGTATTTCCAGACGATGATTCAGGCGATGATTCAGGTGATGATTCCGGTCTCCTCGGCGACTATAGAGGCTTTAAATAAAAAATGCAACCGGTTGTATTTTTATATTGCAACCGGTTGTTATTGATGCTATGCCTCTGATGGGCATTTCCCCGGGAGACCTGAATCTTGTAACAGGGCAGGGATATGCCAATGTTAATAAATCATGGGAGAAATCTATGTCTACTCTATCAAAATTATTATGCGGGGTGTGTATTGCCGTCATCCTGCCGGTCGCCAGCGTGTCTGCGAAAGCCAAAGACAGCAAGGCGAAAAAGGATGTTGATCTGCTGGCAATGGATGAAATTGTGGTTACAGGAACCGCGGGCGGCACGACGAAATTACATTCCAGTGTCACGGTCAGTACAATAGCGGCCTCTCAGATCGCCGATTTCGCACCGCGCTCCACAGCAGAAATTTTCCGCAATATCCCGGGCATTCGCTCGGAATCTTCCGGCGGTGAGGGCAATGCAAATATTGCGGTGCGTGGTCTGCCGGTGGCGGCGGGCGGGGCAAAGTTTCTTCAGTTGCAGGAGGATGGCATGCCGGTTATGGAATTTGGTGACATTGCTTTTGGCAATGCGGATATTTTCCTCAGGGCCGATTATTCGATAGCCAGAATTGAATCCATTCGCGGCGGTTCTGCCTCTACCTTTGCCAGCAATTCACCGGGCGGGGTAATCAACTTTATCAGCAAGACCGGCGAACAGACCGGCGGTGACATCGGTATTACCACCGGGGTGAATTTTAGAAGTACCCGCGTCGATTTCGATTATGGCACCTCGATTAACGATACCCTGAGATTCCATGTCGCCGGTTTCTACCGGGTTGGCGAGGGGCCGCGACGGGCCGGTTACAACGGTAATTCCGGTGGACAGTTCAAGGCCAATATCACCAAGGAATTTGATAACGGCTATATCCGGCTTTATTTTAAATATCTCAATGACCGGGCAATTGGCTATTTGCCGATGCCGGTGCGGGTGACCGGGACCAACGGCAATCCGGTTGTTGGTTCGGTGGCAAGTTTTGATGCTGGCAGGGATACGCCGCACAGTGCCTATTTCCAGACAGCGCTGGGCATAGACGGCAATGGTAACCGCCACACCACCAACATCGCCGATGGCATGCACCCGATTTCGACCGCTATTGGCGGCGAGTTTTCGTTCGATCTTGCCGATGGGTTGAATATCAAGGATAGAATCCGGGTGGCCAGCAATCGCGGCAGATTTGTGTCGCCCTTTCCCGCACAGGTGGGTGGGGCGCAGAGCATCGCCAATTCCATTGGTGGTGCCGGTTCGACGCTGAGTTACGCCAATGGCCCGAGTATCGGCAACGCTATCACTGATCCCGCCGCGCTTAACGGCAACGGATTATTGATGAGGATTCATCTGTTCAATACCAAACTCAATGATCTGGGTAATTTTACCAATGATCTGCGATTGAAGAAAAGCTTTGATCTGAATACCGGCACCAGCGTTAACCTGATGGCGGGCTATTATAAATCAAGACAGAAAATTAATATGGACTGGGTGTGGAATACCTATCTGATGGAAGTCAAGGGCAATAACGCCGCCCTGATTAATGTCAAGGACGCCAGCGGCAAAATGATAACCCAGAATGGTATGGTGGCTTACGGGGTGCCTTACTGGGGCAACTGTTGTCAGCGTAATTATAATACCACCTATGATATTAACGCCCCCTATGCGTCGGTTTCGGTTGAGACGGACAAGCTCAATGTTGATGCCAGTATCCGCTATGATTCCGGCCATGCCTTTGGCACTTATGCCGGTACGGTTCAGTCGCCGAATCTTGATGTTAACCGTGACGGTATTATTTCACCGCCGGAAAAAAGCGTTTCCGTGATCGACAATGCCAATCCGTCCCAGGTTAACTATAAATGGTCATACTGGTCTTATTCCATTGGTGCCAACTATGCCTTCAGTGACGATCTCGCCACCTTTGCCCGTTATAGCCGGGGCGCGCGCGCCAATGCCGACCGACTGCTGTTCGGCAAGGCCAGGCAGGATGGCACAGTCAGTCGTCAGGACGCGGTTGATTTTGTCGATCAGGCGGAATTCGGGGTAAAATACCGGACGGATAATCTGGGTATTTTTGCCACCTTCTTCTATGCCAAGACCGAGGAGCAGAATTATGAGGCCACCACCCAGAAATTCTTCAGCCGGGTTTTCAAGTCCAAAGGGCTTGAACTCGAGGCGGTTTACCAGCTTAACGGCTTTAATTTCCGCGGCAGTGTTACCTATACCGATGCTAAAATTAACAAGGACTTCCTCAATCCTGCGGTCGTTGGTCATACCCCACGGCGTCAGGCGACCTTTATCTATGCCTTCACTCCGTCTTATATTTATGGCCGCTTTACCGTCGGCGCCAATGTTATTGGCACCAGCTCCGCCTATACCCAGGACAGCAATCAGCTGATCATGCCGGGTTATGCCCAGGTGAATCCTTTCCTCTATGTCGAGATTGTTGACGGCCTGCGGGCGGCGCTCAACGTCAATAACCTGTTTAATGTTATTGGCTTGACCGAGGCTGAAGAGGGGGCGATCCCGGCCAACAACGTCATTCGGGCCCGTAGTATTGCCGGACGGTCGATTACGGCCAGCCTGAAATATTCTTTCTAGGCCAGCAAGACTGGTGAAAAGTCCGGCAGTTGACCGGATTTTTCACCATATGGTTTCATCATCTAACATGTTTGTCTGGATATGAAGAATAAAATAAATATTGCCCGGCGTCTGACAAAATATCAGACGGTTATTGCTGACACCCTGAGAGATATTTACGGGCATCAGGCGGATTTTGACCACTGGCTCGCGGAAATATTCGCGCTTGTTACCGCCGCCATTGATCAGCGACCGGCCTATCTGCTTGATCTCGACCAGGTTCGGGAAACCCGGGATCAGGACTGGTATCTGCGTCCGGATATGCTGGCCTATATGTGTTATGTTGACCGTTTCGCCGGTGATTTTAACGGGGTTGAGAAGAAAATACCCTATCTGAAAGACCTCGGGGTCAGCTATCTGCATCTGTTGTCGGCGCTCAAACCCCGGGCAGGCCATAATGACGGTGGTTTTGCCATTGCGGATTATTATGCGGTAAACCCGCGTTACGGCACCATGGATGATCTGGTAAAACTGACCCGGGTATTACAGGCCAATAATATCAGCCCCTGTATTGATTTTGTCTTTAACCATACGGCGATGGATCATGAGTGGGCGCGTAAGGCGGCGGCGGGGGAGCGGCGCTACCGGGATTTCTATTATTTTTTTGATGACGAAAAAACTGTGCAGGATTATGAGGCCAATCTTGCCCAGGTATTGCCGGAAACCGCCCCCGGGAATTTTACCTATATCGAAGCGGCCAAAAGCTGGGTCTGGACGACTTTTTATCCGTATCAGTGGGATCTGAATTACCGGAATCCGGCGGTCTTCATGGAAATGGTGAAGGTGATGCTGTTTCTGGCCAATCGGGGGATTGAGGTTTTCCGGCTTGATGCCACGGCTTATCTGTGGAAGGAAAAGGGCACAAATTGCCTCAATTTGCCCAAGACCCATAAACTGCTGCAGGCATTCCGGGCGGTGATGTCGCTGGCGGCCCCGGCGGTGTGCCTGAAGGCGGAGGCCATTGTCGGTGCCAGATATATCAGCAAATATCTTGGTGATCCGGCGGGTAACCGGCCGGAATGTCAACTATCCTATCATAATGCGCTGATGGCAGCGCTGTGGGACAGTCTGGCCACGGGACAGGTCACGCGCATGTCGGCCATGCTCAAATCACTGCCGCGGAATCCGCCTGCGACCAGCTGGATCACCTATCTCAGATGCCATGACGAGGTCGGCTGGGGGGCGTTGACCGACGATCAGGGGGCGCCATGGGCCGCGAGCAATGATGACCTGCAAAAATTGAATGATTTTTACGAGGGCAAATGTGACCACAGTTTTGCCCGCGGACAGTCATTTCAGGTGTCGAGTACGCATTCCTTTCATGGAACCACCGGCACTCTGGCATCTTTGGCCGGGCTTGAGGCCGCGATGGCTGCGGGCAATAACCGGGACATCACCATGGCGTTGCGGCGGATCAATCTGCTGTATAAGGTTATTTTTTCCTTTGGCGGCATTCCGCTGATCTATATGGGCGAAGAACTGGGCCTGTTTAATGACTATGACTATAACAGGGATGATCCGGAGCGCGACGGCAGGTGGCTGCACCGTCCGGCTCTTGCCACCACGGTCAGGGGCGGAGAAATCTTTTCCGCACTGGCAGAAATGGCCCGGCTCAGGAAAAGGCAGCAGCTGCTGCATGCCAATGTGCCGACGGTTATTATTGACAGTGGCAATATTCATGTATTCAGCTTTATCCGCAAGAGTGAGGCCGGAACATTACTGGTTCTGGCCAATTTTTCACCGGAGCCGCAACCGCTTAATTCTGTCTGGTTGGGAAAGCATGATCTCGCCCGGCCCTTGATTGAACTCTTCACCGACACGGCGTATGATCTGGCACAAGGCGTGATGCTGGCCCCCTATCAGGGCATGTGGCTACAGGCACAGGAATGACCGAATGTATATTGGTATTGACCTCGGGGGCACCAAAATAGAGGCGATTGCGCTGTCAGCGCATGGTGATGAGCTGTTCCGCAAAAGGGTGGCGACGCCGCGTAATGATTATCAGGCCGGGATCAGGGCCATCTGTCAACTGGTAGCTGAAATTGAGACGCAGCAGGGTCGGCGCGGTCAGGTTGGCCTTGGTATTCCCGGGGCGATTTCACCGGCAACCGGGTTGATGAAAAATGCCAATTCCACCTGGTTGAACGGTCGGAAATTTGATCAGGATATCGCCGCCGCCCTGCAGCGCGAAGTCCGGGTGGGCAATGATGCCAACTGTCTGGCTATTTCCGAGGCGATTGACGGTGCCGGGGCCGCCTGTGATGTTGTTTTTGCCGCTATTCTTGGCACTGGCTGCGGTGCCGGGATCACGGTGGGGCGCAGGATTATTGGCGGACGGCATTGCATTGCCGGCGAATGGGGGCATAATCCGCTGCCGTGGCCGCAGGCGGATGAAATCCCGGGGAATCATTGTTATTGCGGCCGGGATGGCTGTCTCGAGAGCTATATTTCCGGCAGCGGCATTGCCCGGGAACATGAAAAAGCGACGGGGGAGACTATACCGCTGCAACAGATCATCGGCGACATGAGATCCGGTGATATCGCGGCGCAGAAAACCTGGGACAAATTTATTGACCGCTTGGG
>JAADGA010000082.1:0-2272 GCA_013152615.1 Alphaproteobacteria bacterium | reverse complement strand
CTTCCGCAAAAACTATCACCGTGGGTCTTTTCTGATGTCTGTGAAACCCCGATAAAAAAAGCGCTTCACGGCGATTCAAGCGGGGTTCGCGGCGCGGCGTGGCTATGGGCTGACAATGTCTGGTAATTAATTAGAGCAAAGTCAGACTTTGCGCTAGGTCTTGATCCTAAAGCAATGGGGCAGCAGTTCATTCACGGTGAAGGTGCGGTTGGCGTCGATATAAACCGGGGTTTCGGGGGCCATAAACTCTGCCATCACCTGACGGCAGGCGCCGCAGGGGACAAGAGAGGCTTTCTCAAGATCATCGTCTTTGCGGCCAATGGCAATGGCCAGCCCGGTAATGGCGGCTTTTGAGGCGGTACGTGCAGAAAACAGCGCCACCCGTTCCGCGCAGCAGGTCAGGCCATAGCTGGCATTTTCAATATTGGTGCCGGTGAATATCCGGCCATCTGCCAGCATCACCGCCGCCCCGACCGGAAAGCGGGAATAGGGGCTATAGCTGTTTTCTCTGGCGTCGCGCGCGGCCTTGATCAGCGTTTCTTCCCGGGTTTTATCGCTTGGTGGCATCGGGGCATATCCTGTTATTTTATTGATATTATTTTATTCACATCCTGTCTCTTGTCAGGGCGGATTATTTACCGTACGATAAAATTCTGACCCCGGCAAGAGATGACTTTTATGGCCAAACTATATTTTTATTATTCATCAATGAATGCGGGCAAATCAACAACCCTGTTGCAATCAAGCTTTAATTATCAGGAACGGGGCATGGCGACGATGCTTTATACCGCCGCCCTTGATGACCGCTATGGTGTCGGCAGAATCGTCTCACGCATCGGGCTGGCGGCTCCGGCTCGTATTTTCGACGATAAAACCGATATTTATCAGGAAGTGGCCCGTGAGTGTGAGGAAAATGACCTCAGTTGTGTGTTGATTGACGAAGCCCAGTTCCTCAGCCGTGATCAGGTTTTCCAACTGGCGGCGATCTGTGACCGTCTCGGCATTCCCGTACTGGCTTATGGTATCCGGACGGATTTTCAGGCCAATCTGTTTCCGGGCAGTATGCATCTGCTGGCACTGGCGGACGAATTGCGGGAATTGAAGAGCATCTGCAAATGCGGCCGGAAGGCGACGATGAATTTGCGGACGGATGACAAGGGCAATGTTATCAGGCAGGGCGAACAGACTGAAATCGGCGGCAATGACCGTTATGAGGTCTTGTGCCGCAAACATTTTATGGAATTGGTTTTCTAGAGTTTCGGTCCCACGGGACAAACAGGAGAAAAAGATGCGTATTTTTTTGAGTTTCTTGGTAATTTTCAATCTGGCGGGGATACCGGCGGTCTGGGCTTATGGCAAGACCGGTCACCGGGTGGTCGGCGAAATTGCCAGCCGCCATTTAACCGCCACCGCCCGCAAACGGATCGGGCAGATCCTCGGGTCGGAGTCGTTGGCCGAGGCCTCAACCTGGGCCGATGAAATGAAGTCGAATCCGGATGAATACTGGCGCAAGGCCAATGTTTATCATTATCTTAATGTCCCGCCGGGGCGGACGTTTGAAAATAGCCCGCGCAATCCGGCGGGTGATGCGCTAAGTGCCTATAATAATTTTGTTGCCATCCTTAAATCGGCCAAAAGCTCGCGGGTGGAAAAGGCATTTGCGCTTAAATTTCTGGTCCATATTATCGGCGATATGCATGAACCGATGCATTTTGGCCATGCCCGCGACCGCGGCGGTAATGATATCAAGGTGATCTGGTTTGGCAAGAAGACCAATCTGCACAAGGTTTGGGACAGCCTGCTGATTAACCATGAAAAACTGTCTTTCACCGAATTGGCCAATTTTATCGATCGCGCCACCCCGCAGCAGATCGCCATTGATCAGCGGGCCACCCCGATTGACTGGATTGACGAAGGCCTGCGCCTCAACCGAAAAATTTATCATGTCGGCGACGGTAATTTTTCCTGGGCTTACGTCTATAAATACCGCCCGGTTGTCAATCGGGAACTGCTCAAAGGCGGGCTGAGCCTCGCCGGGGTGCTGAACCGGATATTTACCAGATAGGCCTGATTTTTTCTCTTAAATCGTGCCGAAGATACGGTCGCCGGCGTCGCCGAGGCCGGGGACGATATAGCTGTGTTCGTCGAGCCTTTCGTCAATGGCAGTGGTATAGATATGGACGTCCGGGTGGGCGGTACGCAGAGCCTCGATCCCTTCGGGGGCGGCGAGCAGGCACAGAAAGCTGATCGTACGCGCCCCGGCTTTCTTGAT
>JAADGA010000081.1 GCA_013152615.1 Alphaproteobacteria bacterium | reverse complement strand
GCAGCCCATATCACCTATATGTCGGAAAACAGCCTGACCCGCCGCTTTGGCCGCGCGCTTCAGGACCGGGAGCGGGTGGCGTTCGGCTTTGACGCGGATTTCCAGATTGAGAGCTATCTGCGTCATCAGGGCATTTCCTTTGTCGACCGTTTTGACGCCAACAGTTATCTTTATATCACCCGCGCCATGGATTATTACGATTTGGCAATCCCCTTTGACGGTGTGCTGGCACGGGCATTTCAGGGGACAAAGACGCGGTTTTGCGTCATATCCTTCACCTCGGACTGGCTCTATACCACCGCAGAAAGCCGCCATATCGTCCGCGCTCTCAATGCCGCCCGCGCCCGGGTCAGCTATGCCGATATTGACATGGACAAGGGCCATGACAGTTTCCTGCTCGAATGTCCGGAAATGTACGGGATTATCCGGGGTTTCCTCAAATCAGAAGCGGTTGGAGTAACCATGCCATGACCACAGCCGAATCACGCGCCTCCGACATTCGGGTCGATCTGCTGGAAATTGCCCGGCTGATTGCCCCGGGGACAACGGTGCTTGATGTTGGCTGCGGCGATGGCAGTCTGCTGGATTATCTGGTGCGCCGGCGTCAGGTCGACGGGCGCGGGATCGAACTCAGCCCCGAAGGGGTCAACCGTTCAATTGCCAAGGGACTGTCCGTCGTGCAGGGCAACGCAGAAGAGGATATTGCCTTTTACCCGGATCACAGCTTTGATTATGTCATCCTGAGCCAGACATTGCAGGCGATGAAACGCCCGGACCGGATGCTGCAACAATTATTGCGGGTCGGGCAGCGGGCGGTGGTCTCATTCCCGAATTTCGGTCATTGGAAAGTGAGGCTCAGTCTGGCGGCATTCGCGACCATGCCGGTGAATAAAATCCTTGATCATCCGTGGTATTCCACGCCCAATATTCATTTCTGCACCATCCGGGACTTTGTCAATCTCTGTCACCGGCTCGACATCAGGATTGAACAGAATATGGCGATCAACGCCAGCGGCTACCGCATGCGGTGCCATCACCTGTTTGTCGCCAACCTCATGGCGACCCAGGGGATTTATGTCATCACCAAAAAGGCCTGAGCAACGCCAGTGTTTTAACCGGCGGTCGAGTCAAGAACGGCAAGAGTTTCTGCCAGACGGTCACGCAGTTTGGTTGCTGTTGCCAGATGCGCTTCATCCTTGGCATCGGCGACATCCTCATTGGCATCCTTCAGCCGGGATTCCAGAGCCGCGCGGTCTATCTGTGACAGAAAGGTCGCTTCCTCAACCAATATAGTCAAGCCGTGGGCATTGACCTCGGCAAAGCCGCCATGAACCAGAATCCTGTCGGCATCATCCCCGTGGCGAATCTGTAAAACCCCGGTTCGGAGGGTTGATACCACCGGCGCATGATCAATAAATACGCCAAAATCACCTTCAATCCCGGGGACGACAACCATATCCACATCCCGGGATATCAGCAGTTTTTCCGGTGAAACAAGTTCGAAATGTAACTTCTCCGCCATTACGGCTTCCTCATAACCTGTGCTTATGCTACTTCCGCAGCCATTTTCCGGGCCTTGTCAACCGCCTCGTCAATGCTACCAACCATCAGGAAGGCGGCCTCGGGCAGATCATCATGCTTGCCGTCAAGTATTTCACGGAAGCTTTTGATGGTGTCTTCAAGCTCGACAAATTTTCCGGGCATATTGGTAAAAACCTCGGCGACATGGAACGGTTGAGACATGAAGCGTTCAATTTTCCGCGCCCGCCCCACGGTAATCTTGTCATCCTCGGACAGCTCATCCATGCCCAGAATAGCGATAATATCCTGAAGTGATTTATATTTCTGCAGGATTTCCTGAACCTCGCGCGCGACCGCATAATGTTCTTCCCCGACCACTTCCGCCGACAATATCCGCGAGGTTGAATCAAGCGGGTCCACAGCCGGATAAATCCCTTTTTCCGAAATGGCCCGGTTAAGCACCGTAGTCGCATCAAGATGGGCAAAGGATGTTGCCGGTGCCGGATCGGTCAGATCGTCCGCCGGGACATAAATCGCCTGCACCGAGGTGATTGAGCCTTTGTTGGTGGAGGTAATCCGCTCCTGCAAGGTTCCCATATCGGTTGCCAGCGTCGGCTGGTAGCCCACTGCCGATGGAATCCGGCCCAGAAGGGCCGATATTTCCGCGCCCGCCTGGGTAAAGCGAAAGATATTATCGACAAAAAACAACACGTCCTGACCCTCGACATCGCGGAAATATTCCGCCACCGTCAGCCCCGACAGCGCCACCCGCGCCCGCGCCCCGGGTGGTTCGTTCATCTGGCCGTAAACCAGCGCCACCTTGGAATTATCGCCCTTAAGGTCAATCACTTCCGATTCAATCATTTCATGGTAAAGGTCATTGCCTTCCCGGGTACGTTCGCCAACCCCGGCAAATACCGAATAACCGCCATGGCCCTTGGCAATATTATTAATCAGTTCCATAATCAGCACCGTCTTGCCAACCCCGGCACCGCCAAACAGGCCGATTTTACCGCCCTTGGCATAGGGGGCGAGTAAATCAACAACCTTGATCCCGGTTATCAGAATTTCAGATTCTGTTGACTGATCGGCAAAGGCCGGAGCCTCCGCATGGATCGGGGCCAGCTGTTTTGTCTTGATGGGGCCGCGTTCATCAATCGGCTCGCCAATCACATTCATGATCCGGCCCAGAGTTTCCGGGCCAACCGGAATACTGATCTGACGCCCGCTGTCAATGACTTCATTGCCGCGCACCAGACCATCTGTGCTGTCCATGGCAATGGTCCGAACCACATTTTCCCCCAGATGCTGCGCCACCTCGAGAACCAGCCGGTTGCCGTTATTATCAATTTCAAGCGCCGACAGAATGGCCGGCAATTCATTATCGAACCGGACATCGACAACAGCCCCGATGATCTGGTTGACACGTCCAATATTTTTTGTCGTCATTTTATTTCAACTTTCATTTTCAAAACTTTATCAAACCGCTTCCGCGCCTGAAATAATTTCAATCAATTCATTGGTAATAACCGCCTGACGGGTCCGGTTATAGGTGGTTCTGAGACTGTCAATCATGTCACCGGCGTTGCGCGTTGCGCTATCCATCGCGGTCATGCGCGCGCCCTCCTCGCTGGCGGCATTTTCAAGCAAGGCCCGAAAAAGCTGTATCCCGACATTATGGGGCAATAATTCTTCCAGAATTTCTTTCTCGTCCGGCTCACAGTCATAGGCTGCCCCGCCAAGATCAACCACATTGGTTGTTTCGAATGATACCGGGATCAATTGTCGCGCGGTCACAATCTGGGTCAGTGCCGACTGGAATTTGGCATAGAATAAGGTACATATGTCAAATTCATCCTGATTAAACGACGTCAGGATATAATCAGCCAGCGCTTCGGTATCCGTAAAGCCAAGCCGCTTCACATGGGACATGTCAAAATGCTGTACCATGTGTGTTTTATAGTCCCGGCGCAGGGACGTCGCCCCCTTCTTGCCGATCGTCATAATCCTGACGTCTTTTTCTTCCGCAATCAGACGGGAGATTTTTGCCCGCGCTGCTTTGACAATATTACTGTTAAAGCCGCCGCAAAGCCCGCGTTCCGAGGTCGCGACAACGATAAGATGAACCCGGTCTTTGCCACTGCCTGAAAGCAGTTTCGGTGCGCCCGGCTGCCCCGCCATTCCGGCAGACAGCGAAGCCAGAATTTTTTCCATCCGGTCAACATAAGGCCGGGCGGCTTCAGCGGTCTCCTGAGCCCGACGCAATTTTGATGCCGCCACCATTTTCATGGCCTTGGTAATCTTCTGCGTCGATTGTACGCTCGTAATCCGGTTTCTGAGGTCTTTAAGGTTAGCCATACCGACTGTTCCTGAAAATTACTTTGCTGAAAACAAGCTAGACAAAATTCTTTACCAGACTTCCGAGAATATCTTTCAATTTGGCCTCGGTTTCATCAGAAATCCTGCCCTGTTCGCTGATTGTCTCCAGCGTCTGGCCATGACGGGCATGCATTGCCGCAATCAGCATCGCTTCAAAACGGCCAACATCGGAAACCTTTATCTTATCAAGATAGCCGCGCACACCGGCGAAAATGGATACGACCTGTTCGGCCACTGACATCGGTGAATATTGTGCCTGTTTCAACAGTTCAGTCAGGCGCGCGCCGCGATTAAGCAGTTTCTGGGTCGCGGCATCAAGATCGGAGCCAAACTGGGCAAAGGCTGCCATTTCCCGATATTGCGCCAGTTCGAGCTTGATTGAGCCGGACACCTGCTTCATCGCCTTGACCTGGGCGGCGGAACCAACCCGTGACACGCTGAGGCCAACATTGATCGCCGGTCTGATGCCCTGATAAAACAGTTCGGTTTCGAGGAATATCTGGCCATCGGTGATCGAGATCACATTGGTCGGGATATAGGCCGAGACGTCGCCAGCCTGAGTCTCAATGATCGGCAACGCGGTCAGCGACCCGGCACCCTCGGCATCATTCATCTTCGCCGCCCGTTCCAGCAGGCGGGAATGCAGATAAAACACATCACCCGGATAGGCTTCCCGTCCCGGTGGCCGCCGCAGCAGCAGCGACATCTGACGATAGGCCACCGCCTGTTTCGACAGGTCATCATGGACGATCACCGCATGCATGCCGTTATCGCGGAAAAATTCGCCCATCGCGGTGCCGGTATAGGGGGCAAGAAACTGTAACGGTGCCGGTTCGGATGCGGTCGCAGCCACCACGATCGAATATTCCATCGCGCCGCGTTCTTCCAGCACTTTAACAATCTGGGCAACGGTTGAGCGTTTCTGGCCAATCGCGACGTAAATACAGTAAAGCTTTTTGCTTTCATCATCGCCGGCGTTAATGTCTTTCTGATTGAGAAACGTATCAATCGCCACTGCGGTCTTGCCGGTTTGACGGTCACCAATGATCAATTCACGCTGGCCGCGCCCGATTGGCACCAGACTGTCGATGGCCTTGAGGCCGGTCTGCACCGGCTCATGCACGGATTTACGCGGAATAATCCCGGGAGCCTTGACCTCGACCCGGGTCCGGGTGACATCGCTCAGCGGCCCCTTGTCATCAATCGGATTGCCGAGTGCATCGACCACCCGGCCCAGCAGCCCCCGGCCCACCGGCACATCAACGATATTGCCGGTACGTTTGACCGTGTCGCCTTCCTTGATGTTCTGGTCGGAGCCAAAAATCACTACGCCAACATTATCGGCTTCAAGATTGAGCGCCATGCCCATGACCTTGCCGGGAAATTCAACCATTTCCCCGGCCTGAACATTGTCCAGACCATAAATCCGGGCGATACCATCGCCGACAGACAATACCTTGCCAACTTCCGATATTTCTGCTTCTGCACCGAAATTAGCGATTTGCTCTTTCAGTATTCTGGATATTTCCGCTGCACGGATGTCCATTATCCAACCTCTTTCATTGATTCTTCAAGATTAGCCAGTCTGGTCGCAAGTGATGAATCGATCATGTGCGACCCAATTTTAACCACGACCCCGCCCAGGAGAGCCGGGTCTATATCCGTCGCCACTGTCACATCACAGCCGACCATTGATTCGAGTTTTTTCTTCAGCACAGCAAGATGGGGCTTTGTCAGCTTGCGTGCCGTCACCACAGAGGCCGTGACCTCGCCGTTATAATGGGCAAATATCCGCCTGAATTCTGCAATGATATTTTCGAGCTGATCCAGTCGGCCATTCCGGGACACCACGCTGACAAAATTAGCCACCATGTCGCCAATCTGCGCATATTTGACCACGGCGGCCATCGCCCGGCTCTTTGTTTTAATGGAAAAGACCGGATTCAGCATCATCCCAACCAGGTCCTCGCTCTCCGCCAGCAATGCGGCCAGAGTGGCGACATCCTGTGCGGTGTTATCCAGGGTTGCCGTCTCTTTTGCCAAATCGAACAACGCCACGGCGTAGCGGCCCGCAAGTCCCGAAATGATCAGGTTTTCAGCAACAATCTTTGATGTCATGTTCGATGACAACACACTTTCCTCGAAGTTAATTTCATATCACGCTATTTTTTGCTGTCCCGGTCGGCAGAACATTATATAAAATAACCGATATATATTCTTGTTGGCGCGATACCTAGCACAGTGGTCCTAAGACTTCAAGACAGCAAATGGGTAAGGTGATTTTTTTTATCCCGCGGCGGACATACACTATTCTATAAAAAGCTGTAGGGATCAATATCAACCTGCAGGGTAACCCCGCGCTCCGCCGGACAGTTGGCGAGCCAGTCGCGCAGGGTTTTTTGCAGCTTCACCGGTTTTTCTGCCTTGACCAGCAGGCGAAACCGGTGCTTGCCCCGCAGATAGGACAATGGTGCCGGCACCGGACCAAGTACGGTGATTCTCTGGTCTTTGGGAGCGAGCGCGGCAAGATGGCGGGCGTATTTTGCCACCGCATTAAAATCCCGTCCCGAAATAATAAGCGCCGCCAGCTTGCCAAATGGCGGCAGATTATGTTGTTCCCTTGCCCGTGCCTCCTGCAGGAGAAAGCCCTGACCGTCACCGGAAATCAGCGCCTGCAGAACCGGATGCGCCGGGGAATAGCTCTGCAACAACACCCGGCCCGGTCGCTCTGCCCGCCCGGCCCGGCCCGCGACCTGTTCCAGCTGTTGCCAGGTGCGTTCAGCGGCTCTGGGATCGCCGCCGCCAAGACTTAAATCCGCATCAACCACACCAACCAGCGTCAGCAGCGGGAAATGATGACCCTTGGTAACAATCTGGGTGCCAATGATAAAATCAACCTGATGACGTTCAATCCGGCTGATGACGGCGCGCATCGCGGCGGGTGACGATATTTCATCGCTGGCCATCACCACAATCCGGGCGTCCGGGAACAGGGCCTGCACTTCTTCGGCCACCCGTTCCACCCCCGGCCCGCAGGCGACCATGCTGTGTCTTTGGCGTCACACTGCGGGCAGACCCGCGGTTTGGCACAGGAAAAACCGCAATGATGACAGACAAGTTTTTCGCCTTTGCGATGCTCGACCAGCCACGCCGAACAATGGGGGCATTCCATGCGGTGGCCACAGGATGCGCACAGGGTAAGCGGGGCATAACCCCGGCGGTTAAGATACAGCAGCGATTGTTCCCCCCGCTCAAGATTCTGCCTCATAGCCTCTTTAAGCGGCGCGGACAGCCAGGTTCCGGCGCGCGGCCGGTGCTGGCGCAGATCAATGGCGATGGTCTCCGGCAGGGTGGCCCCGCCGTGACGTTTGCCCAGATAAAGCCAGTCATATTTTCCGGATTCGGCATTTAATATCGTCTCCAGCGACGGCGTTGCCGAGGCCAGAATTACCGGACAGCCGGCCTGCATCGCCCGCACCACCGCCATATCGCGGCCATGATAGATCACCCCCTCCTCCTGCTTGAAGGTTGCCGAATGTTCCTCGTCAACCACGATCAGCTGCAAATCCTGAAACGGCAGAAACAGGGCGGAGCGGGCGCCGACCACTACTCTGGCCTGACCGGTGATGATGGCCCACCATGCCCGCCGCCGCCGGGCGGGGCCAAGTTCCGAATGCCAGACCACGGGCGCAGCCCCGAATCGCTGTTCGAACCGGTACAGCCACTGGGCAGTCAGGGAAATTTCCGGCAGCAACACCAGAATTTGCGCCGCGTCCGTCTTTAGAGCGGCGGCGATGGCCTCAAAATAAACCTCTGTTTTGCCGGAGCCAGTGATGCCTTCGAGCAACACCGGCTTGAATTTATCTGCCGCCACCATCTGCTGCAAATGATTGACAGCCTGCTGCTGTTCCGGGGACAGGACAGGCCCGGCAAGATTCGCATCCGGGGGCGGAAAAGCCTCATCGCCCGTGACCGTAACCGGAATCATCTGTCCGGCCCGAATCATCCCGCGCACCACCCCGTCACCAACCGCCGCCAGCTCGGCCCATGCCCGCAGCGTCATCGGCATATCAAGGGTCACCGCCGCAACCACGGCCCGGCGGCCTTTTGTCAACTTCCCGGCTGTTAATCTCCCGGCTGTCAATTTTTCTGGCAAGTCAGGCGACAGGCGATAAAGAATCTTTTTCTTTGGTTCCGGGGTGGCCTGCGGCACGGTGACCGCCATTTTCAGCACCGCCCCCGGCGGCGAAAGGGTATAGGCCGCCACCCAGTCAATGAATTTGCGCACACTGTCCGGCAGCGGCGGCAGGTCAAGCCGGGCGCTGACCGCTTTCAGCTTATCCGGGGCAACCGCGGTTTTTTGCGGCGACATAGTCCACACCACCCCCATCAGGCTGCGATGGCCGAGCGGCACCCGGACAAAGTCGCCCGCAGCCACGGC
This sequence comes from Alphaproteobacteria bacterium, assembly GCA_013152615.1. Classification (GTDB taxonomy): domain Bacteria; phylum Pseudomonadota; class Alphaproteobacteria; order Sphingomonadales; family Emcibacteraceae; genus Paremcibacter. The sequence continues at coordinate 3,752 of JAADGA010000081.1, read as the reverse complement.
AATAGCCCCGTCCACCAGATAATCAAACGGGCCGGACAGCGGCAGCGGCAATAACACCTGAATGCGCCTGAGATCGGAAGCCATAAATATAATCCAGAATATAACGCTGTTTTTTCCGGTCACTATATTATAAAACGGGATTCAGAAAATGTTTTTATTATGAAAGGTCCCTGAAGCATGAAGTTTTTTTTGGATACGGCGGAAATTGATGACATCCGTGAAATGGCGGCAACCGGACTGGTTGACGGGGTAACCACCAACCCGTCACTGATTCTGAAATCCGGCCGGGATTATTTTGAGGTCACACGGGAAATCTGTGACCTCATTGCCGGTCCGGTCAGTGCCGAGGTCGCCGCCACCGATTATGACGGCATGATCGCCGAAGCCGCCCGTATTTATGATATTGCGGACAATATAGCCCTTAAAGTACCGATGACGGTTGACGGGCTGCGGGTGTGCAAGCATTTCACCGATCAGGGCAAGATGGTCAATGTCACCTTGTGCTTTTCATCTGCGCAGGCGTTGCTCGCGGCCAAGGCCGGGGCCAGCTTTATTTCCCCCTTTGTTGGCCGTCATGATGATGTCGGCTTTGACGGCATGCAGTTGATCGAGGATATCCGGCTGATCTATGACAATTATGATTTTGCCACTGAAATTCTGGTCGCCAGCACCCGCCATCCCATTCATATCATCGAAAGTGCGCGCATCGGGGCCGATGTCGTCACCATGCCGCCAAAAGTGTTGCGTCAATTATTCAATCATCCGCTGACCACCAACGGCCTCGCCGCCTTTGTTGCCGATTGGGAAGAAACCGGGCAAACTATTGTAAAGTAACATGAACAAGGACAGGAAAAACGGTACAGCCGAGCGGGAACAGCCTTTAAGCGAAGAAGACATCCGGGGTTACCTGAAGCAGCATCCGGATTTTTTTGACCAGAATCGCGATCTGCTGGCTATCCTGAAACCCACGCGGCCAAAGCATGGTGACGGCATCATTGATTTTCAGGCGGTTTTACGCGATCGCCTGCAGCATGAGGTTGCCAGCCTGAATGATGCCCAAGGCTCGCTGATCCATGCCTCCCGCCGCAATATGACCACTCAGGCGCGTATCCATGCGGCGGTGCTGACCCTGATGGAGGCCCGGGATTTTGATCATTTATGCCACATCACCTGCCATGATCTGGTCGATATATTACAGCTGGACAGCCTTACCCTCTGCTTCGAACGGGATGAGGGGAAAACCCTACCGCAGAATGCCAATATCCGGCTGTTGAAACCGGGGTTGATTGCTGAATTCCTCGGCCATGAGGCGACCGCCATCCTGCGCGACAATGTCCGGGCGGCCCGGGAAATTTACGGCCCGGCGACGCCGTTGATCAAGGCAGAAGCCCTGGTCCGTATTGATGCCAGTGATCGTCATCCGGTCGGTATTCTGGCCTTTGGCAGCCGGGACAAGACATTTTTTGCCCCGGGACAGGGAACGGAATTGCTGCGCTTCCTTGCGGCCGCCTTTCACGGTCACCTGAAAAAACTTCTCCCCTGATCCTCAAGGCTGTTATAATGCTGTCATGACCGATAACAGCACTGACTTTTCCCTGTCACAGCCTCTGATTGACGGCTGGCTCGATTATCTGCTGACAGAAAAGCGGGTTTCGCGCCACACCTATGCCGCGTACCAGCGCGATATCAACGGTTTTTTCAGCTTTCTGACCGAACATTTTGGCCAGCCCCCGACCACAACCGACCTGACAAATATGCGCCCGGCTGATTTCCGTGCATTCCTCGCCCGGCGACGGCGCGACGGCCTCGGTGCCGCCTCGGTCGCCCGGACCATGAGCACGGTCCGGTCGTTTTTTAACTTTCTCCGCAGGAATGATATTTTACGTAACGAGGCGATAAATGCCATCAGTTCGCCCAAAATACCCCGTCGTCTGCCGCGGCCGCTCGCAGAAACAGCGGCCCGGAGAACCCTTGCCCAGGCCGCGGGTTTCGCCCGGGAACCGTGGATCGGTGACCGCGATATTGCGGTGCTGAGCCTGCTTTACGGCTGTGGGCTGAGGATTTCAGAGGCGCTTAACCTGAACCGGAACGATCTGCCGGACGGTGATATGCTGCGTATCCTCGGCAAGCGCAACAAAGAAAGACTGGTGCCGCTGCTGCCGGTGGTGCGGGCGGCTATCGAAACCTATATTGACAGCTGCCCCCATGAACTGCCAATGGCGGGACCGCTGTTTATCGGGGTGCAGGGCCGACGGCTCAATGCCCGCATGATTCAGCTTGCCATGGAGAAAATACGCGCCGGTCTGGGCCTGCCGCCGTCGGCGACCCCCCATGCCCTGCGCCACAGTTTTGCCACCCATCTGCTGACCGCAGGCGGCGATCTCAGGACCATTCAGGAATTGCTCGGCCACAGCTCGCTCGCCACCACCCAGCATTACACCGATGTCGATACCGCCTATCTGATGGAGGTTTATAACAACAGCCATCCGGGGGCTGTGGGCTGATTAATCCAGCAGATCGTCAAATTCGGCTTTGCCTTTGGCCAGCGCCGCCATTGCCCCCTTGACCACATCCTGCGCGGACAGCATACCGGCATTCCACGCGGCGATATAATCAAGACCGTCGGCGACATTGTGATCGCGGCTGTGGTTCAGCATCGCCTTGGTACCGGCAACCGCCAGCGGCGACTGGACCGCAATGCGGGCAGCAATCGCCATGACATGCTTTAACAATGCCTGATGATCCGCGGCAACATGGCTGACATAACCGGTGGCCAAGGCCTCATCCGCCGGGTATTTCCGACCGGTATAGGCCAGTTCACGCATCAGGCCGTCCGGGATCTGCCGCGGCATCCGCTGCAGGGTGCCAAGGTCGGCGACCATGCCGATATTAATCTCCTGAATGATGAAAAAAGCATCTTTGGCCGCGTAACGAATATCACAGGCGGAGGCCAGATCAACCCCGGCCCCGAAACAGCCGCCCTGTATTGCCGCCAGCACCGGCACCCGGCAATTGTCAATTGCGGTGAACGCACCCTGCAGGAATTTGACATGGCGGCGCAGCTTGTCCATCGCCCGCGCCGGATCCGCGTCGTCGGGCGGCATGGCACTTTGCAGATAGCCGAGATCAATGCCGGAGGTAAAATGCCGGCCAGAGGATGCCACCACCACCACCCGAACAGCCTCATCCCCACTGATATGGTCAAACACCTGCCGGCATTCATGCCAGAAATCCTCGCCAAGGGCATTGGCCTTTTGCGGCCTGTTCAAAGTAATCAGCGCAATATGATCGGCAATCTTCAGGGTGAAAGACGTATAGGCCATGGGTTTTTCCTTACTATATTTCCGGGCTGTTTTTTGGGCTGTTGTTCGGCAAATTTCAATATTACGGAAAAAGCCGGGAGATGCAACAGCGTTAAATTTCCCAATAGCCTGTCAGGATATTTTACGGTTTGACCGGACCCGGATTTTAAATATTAGCTAGAATTTTAAATAGTATTTAACAGTATCCTAATTTTTCGGGGCTACCCTGATGTTTTCATTGTCGAAAGCATTACGGGATGGGTACAGGGATGTTCAATAAAATTATAGCTGCTGTCATTGGAGTGTTCGGTTTGACCGTCATTCCTGTGGTGTCTGTGTCGCAGGCGGCACCAATTATATTCAGTGGACTTACCATGGACGTTCACCGCACCAATAATGTCCGGGTGGGAACCGGGGATGACGCCACCAGCCTGCTTGCCAGATTTAACA
>JAADGA010000080.1 GCA_013152615.1 Alphaproteobacteria bacterium | reverse complement strand
TGGTATATTTTTATTAGTGGGGGTTCCACTCCCGCGCGCACGCTCCCCCGCCTCGCATTAGCTCGGGCGCGCGGTCGCGCTTGCCTCAGGCCTCTGGCCTTCGGTTACTGAGTCTCATTTGGATAAGGCGGGGGCAATCCCCCACCCCTTAAAAAAACTCTCTAAACCAATTTCTGGAACTGTCCGGCGGCTTCGTCATATTCTTCCAATACACCGCTGGCGATATCGAAGTACCAGGCGTGGACATGCAGGCTGTTTTGCCGCATGGCGTCCTCAACCCAAGGGAAACCCTTCAGATTATGCAGTGATATCATGCTGGCGCGTCGTTCACAGACGGCGGCCAATATATCCGTATCCAGCACGGATTTTTCAGAAGTGGTAAAGTCGGCGGCCTCATTGACAATTTTCATCCATGGCCGGATAAAGCTGTAATGTGCATCCGGGCGCGGTTCAGGCTCTTCATGCTCCGTGAGCAGGGTGCGAATGCCGCCACAGCCGCTATGACCCATAATAATAATGTGCCTGACCCGTAACTGGATGACGGCATATTCAATGGCGGCACTGGTGCCATGGTAGCTATTGCCATATTTTTTATAGGGCGGCACCAGATTGGCAATATTATTAACCACGAAAATTTCACCAAGACCGGCCCCGGTGAGGATCACCGGATTGACCCGGCTGTCGCTACAGGCGATGATCATGATTTCCGGGCTTTGCTTGTCCTTGGCCCGCTGCCGCCAAACGGTGTCTTGCTGATATTTCTGCCGAAATTTATGGTATCCGTCAAGAAGCTTTGTGTATGAATCCATATGGCCCTGATATGATTGTCTATATTATTTTTTCACCCTTCGACCTGTTTCAGGCCGGCAATATTGTGATAATAGCCGTTGGCGAAGTCGAGGGCAAATAATTCTTCCTCAAGGATTTTATTCGCTTCTTCCAGACTGAGTTTGCCATCAAGACGGTCACGAAATATGCTGCAGATTTTAACCATATCGACATCATGGGGCGACAGGCGGAAATTATGAATTCCCATGGCGGCAAGCTCCGGCAATTCCGCCAGCAGATTACCATAGCGGTGAGACAGGGTTTGCAGGCCGTTGATGGCAAGGAATGGCTGGCCGTCCATGGTATTGACTGTGAGCCCGTCGGGGTCCTGATCACAGATATACTGGCAGCCATCCTTATGGAGTCCGTGGGCGCGGGCATGGTAGCAGCGGGCGGAAATCGCCAGCGGCATCCGTCCGAACACCTGAACTTCAAGATCCGCTGTGGCCGCCGCCGCCAACACTTTCAGGCTGTCAGCCGGTAGCTCGGGCGGCAGGGAAATTCTGCTGGCACCGCCGGTTTCATAATATTTCAGGCTGGTTTCATTATAGATATTAACATAGGGGCCGATGGCGTGATCCTGCCCACGGAGGCGGCTGACCAGTGTCAGGTCATTGGCTTCGACCAGATAGTCCGGGGCCATCGCGGCCGCATCCTCCATCAGCGCCATATCGCGATCATCAAGAATAAGGATCAGCCCGGACAGAATGACACGCTTGCCGGCTTTTTCCAGCCGCTCGATTATCTCCGGCAGATGGCCATTATTTTTGTGGCGCTTGGCACAGACCACTTCACCCAGATAGACATAATCAACCGGTGCCTCGTCAGCAACGGCAAAATAGAAATCACGGATTTTATCCGGGCTCCAGTTGAACAGCAACGGGCCGAACGAGAGTTTACAGTTAGTCATCACATCCATTTTTTATTATAGGCTCCGGTAGTGTTGTGGCCGCCTTCGGTGAGGTTATCCATCGGGATTATCAATCGTTCGCCGCTGAGGGCGGCATCGACAGATTTGCGGAAATTCTGCACCACTTCACGCACGTAGGCTTTGCTGCGCTGGCGGCCTTCGATCTTGAGGGCGCTGATGCCGGCCTCGATCAATTCCGGCAAGATATTGGTGACATTGAGGCTGGTTGGTTCCTCGAACAGATAGCCCGGGTCGCCATTGGTACTGAAGCGACCCTTGCACAGGGTTGGATAACCGGCGCGCTCGTGAGGCCCGAATTTATTGATGGTAAAGCCAGCCAGATTGGTTTTCAGGTCCCGGCCCTCCTGAACATAGCTGACCGCGCTTGCCGGTGAGCAGACCCCGTTCATATTGGGCGATTTACCGGTGATATAGCTCGACAGGCTACACCGGCCTTCTGCCATCGGACACATGCCGCCAAAGGCAAAAACCTCGGTTTCAATATCAATCTGCTGATTGATGGCGCGGATTTCCGGCACCGTCAGCACCCGGGGCAGCACCACACGCCGGATATCGAATTCGCGGGCGTAATAATTTATGGTGGCGGCATTGGAGGCCGAGGCCTGTACCGACAGATGAAGTCTGAGCTCAGGATGGGTCCGATGGGCATAGTCCAGCAGGCCGACATCAGCCAGAATGATGGCGTCGACCTTTAATCTGGCGGCGTTGTCCACTGCCGTGATCCACGGGTCGCCTTTACCGGCGGCAGCATAGGTATTGACCGCGAGCAGGACTTTTACCCCGCGCTCATGGGCATAATCCAGCGCTTCGGCCAGTTCATCAACCGAAAAATTAAGTCCGGGAAAATTGCGGGCGTTGGTTTCATCACGAAAGCCCATATAAACCGCATCGGCACCGGCATCGACCGCAACCCGCAGCGCGGCAGGGGTGCCTGCCGGGCAGACAAGTTCAAGTTTTTTTGTGGTGGGGGTCCGGTTGGTCATGACGCAATTTTCCGGCCAAGGACCTGTAGTCTGTTCCGGGTTTTGACACTGGTCTGTTCCAGCCGGCCCAGCCGGTCTCTCAACCCCTGATTCTCCTGTTCAAGATCCTCACAGCGGTCGGACAGCGGGCCGGTTATTGCTCTGCTGATGACGCTCATATCGCGTGCCAGACGATGATAGAGCCGGTCACCGGCCGACATGAATATTTCCGCCGGAGTCTTCAGCGGGCCAAAGCGGGCAAGAATTTCCGCGCGCAGATCAATGTCATCACTGTCAACCGCGTTGCGCAGGGTTAACAGGGCCTCGGTATCTCCGGTTACCGTCAGACTGCGGGAAAAAAACAGCCCGTCGCCATCCTGCTTGCCATCCATCATATCAACAAGCGACAGGAAACTGCCGGAAATGGTCACATTCGCCGCGGTAACCTCGGTATCGGGCTGATGGCTTCTCCTGAGATGACAGTCCACCCGGTCTTCACCCAGGACCAATTCGATCTCGTAGGGTAAATCCGTCGGACAGATCAGGAAACGGGTGCCAGCGAGCGGGCGCAGTCTTTCAAGGATAGCCGGATGGTTATCCTGTATCCGCCGGGCGATATAGCTGAGCAGACGATCAAGTGGCGCGGTTGGCAGCGGCCTGATCATCAGGCCCGCAACCAGCAGCGGGGTAAAATTTTCGGCAGGGGTGGCTTGATAGATCATGATTTATAAATTTCCGTTCTCATCCCCCTCATCGAGTCGAGGTATATCTTGATTTTCCGGCTTCAGGATTGATGTATATCAAAAAATAATAGGTGTAATATTTTATCCGGTCATTTCTCATAAAATTCGGCAATACCGCAAGAAAAATCCGGATATTTAATACCGGCAGGCAAAGTCAAGTAAAAACAATTAGTTAACCGACCGTTCGGGGAATTTCCTTGCTTGTCGGCAAAAATTAAAGCTATTTTCTTCCGTTACTCCGGCGGAATGTAATGTTTTATCCTTGCGAAAATATATTAATATGATACGTTTTACAATAATTTATTGGAAATAATGTATCATTATATTTTTTGCCCTTCATGGACGGGCTGGATTAAACCGCAGCTATTATCAAGCTATTATCAGGAGACAAGGCATGACAACCAAGGCTGAACAGGCATCGCCGAGTGCGATCAAAACCGGCATCACCCACCAGATGACCGGCAATGAGGCCTTCGCCCGCGGGGCATGGGAAGCCGGGGTCAAGGTTGCCGCCGCCTATCCCGGCACGCCGAGTACCGAGATCATGGAAAGTCTGGCGCGTTATCCGGTCGGTGATGTTCATGCCCAGTGGTCGACCAATGAAAAGGTCGCGCTTGATGTCGCGATCGGTGGCAGCTTCGCCGGGGTGCGGTCGGTAACGATGATGAAGCATGTCGGTTTGAATGTCGCCTCTGATGCCCTGATGTCCTATTCTTATATCGGGGTGAATGGTGGTCTGGTGCTGATTATTTGTGATGATCCCGGCATCCACAGTTCGCAGAATGAACAGGATAGCCGCCTGTTTGGCCGCTTTGCCCAGGTGCCGGTGCTGGAGCCATCGGATTCACAGGAAGCGCTTGATTACACCCGGATCGCCTTTGATCTCAGCGAGCGCTTTGACACCCCGGTGATTGTCCGCAGCACCACCCGCATTTCCCATACCCGCAGCCCGGTGCTGGTCAGTGAGCGTGAAACCCCCGAGGATCGTGGTTTTATTTCCGATGTCACCAAGAATGTCATGGTGCCGGGTCACGCCCGCAGACGGCATCCGATGGTGATTGAGCGACTGGAAAGACTGGCGCAGGAGCTGGAGACCTCCGACCTCACCCGGCTGGAACCCGGCTCGTCCAAGGTCGGCATTATTACCGCCAGCATGTGCTATGTTTATGTCAAGGAAAACCTGCCCGAGGCCAGTGTGCTGAAGCTCGGTCTGTCATTCCCGCTGCCAAAGAAAATGATTCAGGATTTCTGCGCCCGCCATGACCGGGTGATCGTGGTTGAGGAGCTGGAACCGGTAATTGAAAATGAGCTTAAAAGCTGGGGTCTGAAGGTCGAGGGCAAGGAATATTTCCCCCGGACCGGCGAATTGTCACCGGAACAGGTGCGGATCGGCTTTGAACAGGCCGGAATCCTCACCCCGGAGGAAAGTGCAATCGTGCCCCAGTTCGAGCCGCTGATCCGGCCACCGCTGCTCTGTGCCGGCTGTCCCCATGCGATGAGCTATAATGCCATTCGCAGTCTTGATGTCCGGGTGGCCGGTGATATTGGCTGTTATACCCTCGCGGTTGGTGACCCGCTGACGGCGATTGATACCACGGTTGCCATGGGCTCAAGCATCGCCAATGCCATGGGCATGTATCTCGCCGGTACCGAGACCAAGCCAATCGTCGCCACCATCGGCGACAGTACCTTCATTCATTCCGGCATTCCGCCGCTGATCAATGCGGTTTATAATCAGGCGGATATTACCGTTATCCTGCTTGATAATCATATCACCGCCATGACCGGAGGTCAGGATAATCCGTCAACGGGCAAGACCATCCGCGGGGAAGCCACCCATGAAGTTAATTTCGAAGACATGATCCGCGCGTGCGGCGTTGACTGGGTCGAGCGGGTTGACAGCTATGATGCCGCCACCATGATCCAGACCATGCGTGAGGGCATTGCCCATCGCGGGGTGTCGGTGCTGATTGCCGACCGGCCATGCGTTATTGACCCGGTGCGGATCAAGGGGCCGACGATGCAGGTCGATGAAAAGGACTGCAATGCCTGTCAGAGCTGTATGAATCTGGGCTGTCCGGCCCTGATCTGGAGCGATGAATGGTTTGAAGGCCGTCATATTGTCAAGATTGATCCGAGCGCCTGTATCGGCTGCTCGGTCTGTGCCCAATTCTGTCCGACCGGGGCGATCCAGCCAACGGTGAACCCGGATATGATTGGCGGGACGAGAGCCAAAACATGTACCACAGTATAGAAAGGGCCTGAGCATGACCGAGCCGAAAAAACTGGACCCGAAAGATATTACCGAGCCGATCAACATCCTGATTGTCGGGGTTGGCGGGCAGGGCGTGATCATGGTATCCAAGGTATTGGCACAAATCTGCCAGAATCTGGGCTATCAGGTCAAACAGAGCGAGGTCCACGGCATGGCCAAGCGCGGCGGTGTGGTGTTCAGCCATGTCCGCTTTGGCACCCAAGTGTGGTCACCGACGATTCCGGTGGGCAAGGTTGATGTGCTGATCGCCCTTGAATGGGCCGAAGGCCTGCGCTGGATGAATTATCTGCGTCCGGACAGCGGGGTTTTTATTGCCGATACCAAACGGATTGTGCCACCTTTTGCCTGCCGCTCGCGGGTACTCGGTGCCGATATCGGCTATTCAAAAGATACTCCGGCGGATATCAGGGAAAAGGTGGCTGAGGCCTTTGCCCTTGATGCCACCGAAATGGCGACAAAGGCCGGTAATGAACGCGCGGCCAATACCCTGTTGCTCGGCGCGTTATCGACCACACTGACATTCCCGACCGAAGAATGGCGAAATGTTATTGCCAAAATGGTGCCGCCGAAAACCATAGATGTCAATCTGGCGGTGTTCGATCAGGGACGAAACTGGATCGAGCGTTCGCGGCACGGCGAGCCGGTTGAGGGCGGGGCTTTTGTGCCGCTGGTGCAGCCGGAAGTCAGCCGCGAGCGGACCGAACTTGTCATTACCCCCGAATGGTGCAAGGGCTGTGACATTTGTGTCAAGATGTGTCCGGAACATTGCCTCATTCTCAACAAGGATCAGATCGTCGAACTCGCCGAGCCGGAAAAATGTACCGGCTGTCATATTTGTGAATGGCTGTGTCCCGATTTTGCCATCTCCCTCAACCCGATAACCCAGGAGGTTAGTCTATGACCGGACAAAATACTGTAAATCTTCAGGGCAACAAGGCCTGCGCCCTTGGGGCAATTGCGGCGGGCTGCCGCTTTTTTGCCGGCTACCCGATCACGCCATCGTCCGAAATCGCCGAAAATCTGGCGCGGGAGCTACCGGCAATCGGCGGCGTTTTCCTGCAGATGGAGGATGAGATCGCCTCAATGGCAGCAACGCTTGGCGCGTCCATGGGCGGGGTCAAGGCAATGACCGCAACCAGCGGGCCGGGATTCTCGCTGAAACAGGAAAATCTCGGTTATGGCATGGGGGCGGAAATCCCCTGTGTGGTAATCAATGTCATGCGCGGCGGG
>JAADGA010000079.1 GCA_013152615.1 Alphaproteobacteria bacterium | reverse complement strand
CATGTGACCAGCCATCTTCTTGCCCTTGAACACCCTTCCCGGGTCCTGACATTGTCCGGTGGAGCCGTGGGACCGATGAGAAATCGACACGCCGTGAGTCGCCCTGAGGCCACTAAAATTATGCCGTTTCATCGCCCCGGCAAAACCCTTGCCCTTGGAAGTGCCGGTGACATCAACCATCTGTCCGGCAACAAAATGCTCAACCGTAAGCTCGGCCCCGACATCAACAAACCCGTCATCCGAAACCCGGAATTCAGCAAGTTTAGCCTTGGGTTCGACCTTGGCCCGGGCAAAATGACCGCGCATCGGCTGGGTTGTTCTTTTTACCTTGGCCCGGCCAACCCCGAGCTGAAGCGCGTTATAGCCGTCGGTCGCCATGGTTTTATGACTGACAACCTGACAGTTATCAACATGAAGCACGGTCACCGGAATATGCTTTCCGCCATCGGCGAAAATCCGCGACATGCCTACTTTTTTAGCAATTAATCCTGCCCGCATTTTCCTTAACCCTGCAATTTAATTTCAACATCAACCCCGGCGGCAAGATCGAGCTTCATCAGCGCGTCTACCGTTTGCGGCGTTGGCTCAACAATATCCAAAAGGCGCTTGAAGGTGCGCATTTCGAACTGCTCACGAGATTTTTTATTCACATGCGGTGACCGCAATACGGTGAATTTCTCAATCCGTGTCGGCAGCGGGATCGGACCGCGAACGCTGGCACCGGTTCTTTTTGCCGTATTGGCGATATCGCTGGCGGCCTGATCAAGCGTACGATGGTCAAAGGCTTTCAGGCGAATGCGAATATTCTGTGATTCCAACATATAATTTTCCACAGGCCCTGTTGACCCGCGCTCCTAACCCTTAATTATTCGACGATGGTGACGACGACGCCGGCACCGACAGTGCGGCCACCTTCGCGGATGGCAAAACGCAACCCTTCGTCCATCGCAACCGGACAGATCAATTCAACATTAACCGTCACATTATCCCCCGGCATCACCATCTCAACCCCGTCATCAAGCGTCACTATCCCGGTGACATCAGTGGTCCGAAAGTAAAATTGTGGCCGGTAATTGGTGAAAAACGGTGTATGACGCCCGCCCTCTTCCTTGGTCAGAATATACGCCTCCGCCTTGAATTTGGTATGGGGCGTGATCGAACCCGTATGGGCCAATACCTGGCCGCGTTCAACATCTTCGCGCGCAACACCGCGCAGCAATGCGCCGATATTGTCACCCGCTTCGCCACTGTCAAGCAGCTTGCGGAACATCTCAACCCCGGTCACCGTTGTCTTGCGGGTGTCTTTAATGCCGACAATCTCGACTTCTTCGCCAACCTTGATCACCCCGCGTTCAACCCGGCCGGTAACCACCGTGCCGCGTCCGGATATTGAGAACACATCCTCAATCGGCATCAGAAACGCGCCGTCAATCGCCCGTTCAGGCTGCGGAATATACTTGTCAACCGCTGCCATCAGCTTGATAATGCTCTCTTTGCCAATCGCATCATCACGGCCTTCAAGCGCCGCCAGTGCCGAACCGGCAATAATCGGAATATCGTCACCCGGAAATTCATATTCACTCAGAAGCTCGCGAATCTCCATCTCAACCAGTTCCAGCAGCTCCTCGTCGTCAACCTGATCAACCTTGTTCAGGTAAACCACCAGCGCCGGTACCCCGACCTGACGGGCCAGCAGGATATGCTCGCGGGTTTGCGGCATCGGACCGTCAGCGGCACTGACCACCAGAATCGCCCCGTCCATCTGCGCCGCACCGGTGATCATGTTCTTGACATAATCCGCATGGCCCGGGCAATCAACATGGGCGTAATGACGCGCCTCGGTCTCATACTCAACATGAGAGGTTGAAATCGTAATCCCGCGTTCGCGTTCCCTCTGGTGCCTTGTCGATATTGGCAAAATCAATAAACTCCGCGCCGCCGCTTTCCGCCAGCACCTTGGTGATCGCCGCCGTCAGCGTCGTCTTGCCATGATCAACATGACCAATGGTGCCAATGTTACAATGCGGCTTGGTCCGTTCAAATTTCTTCTTAGCCATAGTCTCTTGTCCTTCTCACTTATATTCAAGCGTCCCGATGTAGATTTCCGGGAAAAATCAGTTTCAAAATTAAAATTTACGCAAATCTTTCTTTTACTTCTTCGGCAACCGCCTGCGGTACCTCGGCATAATGGTCAAACTGCATCGAGTATGTCGCCCGGCCCTGGGAGAAAGACCGCAGCTGGTTGACATAACCAAACATCTTGTCCAGCGGAACCTTGGCGGAAATCACCGTATAGGGTCCGCGGGTTTCAGAGCCGGAAATCTGACCACGCCTTGATGAAATATCGCCAATGACATCGCCCATATAATCATCCGGGGTCACCACCTCGACATCCATCATTGGTTCAAGCAGTTTGATGCCGGCCTGTCTGGCGGCTTCACGCATACCGGCCCGTCCGGCAATTTCAAATGCCATCACCGAGCTGTCAACATCATGATACCCGCCGTCAATCAGCCGGATACTGAAGTCAATAATCGGAAAACCGATCAACGCCCCGGTGGCGGCAACATCGCGGATGCCTTTTTCAACACCGGGGATATATTCCTTGGGAATATTACCGCCCTTGATCTCGTCATTAAACAGAATGCCGGTGCCCCGTTTTCCGGGGGTGATGATGAATTTAATCCGGGCAAACTGGCCGGAGCCGCCGGACTGCTTCTTATGGGTATAATCAATCTGAACCTCGCGGGCGATAGATTCCCGGTAGGCCACCTGCGGCGCGCCAACATTGGCCTCAACGCCAAATTCGCGCTTCATCCGGTCGACCAGAATATCAAGATGGAGTTCGCCCATACCTGAAATCACGGTCTGGCCGCTCTCTTCATCGGATTTAACCCGAAAGCTCGGGTCTTCCTGAGCCAGACGATTGAGCGCAATGCCCATTTTTTCCTGATCAACCTTGGTTTTGGGCTCAACCGCAACCGAAATAACCGGTTCGGGAAATTCCATCCGCTCCAGCACAATCTGCTTGCTGCTGTTGCATAATGTATCGCCGGTCGTGGTCTGTTTCAGACCACATAGAGCAACAATATCGCCGGTATAGGCTTCCTTGATGTCCTCACGCGAATTGGAATGCATTTGCAGCATCCGGCCAACTTTTTCCTTGCGTCCCTTGACCGAATTAATCACCATGGTTCCGGCTTCCAGCACCCCGGAATAGATACGGGCAAAGGTCAGGGTGCCGACAAAGGGGTCGGTCATTACCTTGAACGCCAGTGCGGAAAAAGGCTCGTCATCGGACGGTGCACGGCTCATTGGCTCATTGCTATCAACATCCACACCCTGAACATTCTCAATATCAAGCGGCGACGGCATAAAATCGATCACCGCGTCCAGAAGGGTCTGCACCCCCTTGTTCTTGAACGCCGTGCCGGAGAGTACCGGAACAAAATCCCCGGCAATAGTTCCCTTGCGGATCAGTTGCTTGAGTTTTTCTTCGGTAGGTTCCTCGCCGTCGAGATAAGCCTCAAGGGCCTCCTCATCAAGCTCCACCGCCATTTCAATCATGTTGGTGCGGTATTTTGCCACATCTTCAGCAAGCTCTGCCGGAATGTCAGCTTCGGCATAATGCGCGCCCATCGCCTCGTTTTCCCAGACGATGGCAACATTTTTGATCAGATCGACATGACCGACATAATCGGCTTCGGCCCCGATCGGATATTGAATTACCAGCGCATTGGAGCCAAGACGTTCACGGATCATATCGACGCACCGGAAAAAATCGGCGCCCATCCGGTCCATCTTGTTAACAAAACACATACGCGGCACATTATATTTATCGGCCTGACGCCACACGGTTTCCGATTGCGGTTCAACCCCGGCGACAGAATCAAAAACTGCGACCGCGCCGTCAAGAACCCTGAGCGAGCGCTCAACCTCAATAGTGAAATCCACATGACCCGGAGTATCAATGATATTGATGCGTTTGTCTTTCCAGAAACAGGTGGTGGCCGCAGAGGTAATGGTAATACCGCGCTCCTGCTCCTGCTCCATCCAGTCCATGGTCGCCGCGCCGTCATGGACCTCGCCAATTTTATGGCTGACCCCGGTATAATATAAAATACGCTCGGTGGTGGTGGTTTTACCGGCATCAATATGGGCCATAATGCCGATATTGCGATAATCCTTAAGCGGAGTGGTCCGTGCCATTATTTATACCCCTCAACCCTACCAGCGATAATGGGAGAAGGCTTTGTTGGCCTCCGCCATCTTGTGGGTGTCTTCGCGCTTCTTTACCGATGCGCCGCGATTATTGAGCGAATCCAGCAATTCCCCTGCCAGACGTTCGGTCATGGTATTCTCATTGCGCTTTCTGGACATATCAATCAGCCAGCGAATCGCCAGCGCCTGTGCGCGGTCGGCCCTGACCTCGATCGGAACCTGATAGGTGGCACCGCCAACCCGGCGGGATTTTACCTCAACCGCCGGTTTGACATTGTCCAGCGACTGGTGAAAGACCTCAATCGGTTCCTGACCTGACTTGCTCTTGACCAGATCCAGCGCACCGTAAACAATACGTTCAGCCGTGGCTCTCTTGCCATCAACCATCAGGTTATTGATGAATTTTGTCAAAACCAGATCACCAAATTTGGGGTCTGGCAGAATTTTACGTTTTTCAGCAGCGTGACGACGCGACATATCCTGTTTTCCTCTAGCGAGCCTCTGATCTCAAAGGCACCATAACCTTACTTGGGACGCTTGGTCCCGTATTTGGATCGACTTTGACGGCGATCAGATACCCCCTGGGTATCCAGAACACCGCGCAACACATGATAGCGAACCCCGGGTAAATCCTTGACCCGCCCGCCGCGGATCAGCACCACACTATGCTCCTGCAGGTTATGGCCTTCACCGGGAATATAACTGGTAACCTCAAAGCCGTTGGTCAGCCGCACCCGGGCAACCTTACGCAGGGCTGAGTTAGGCTTCTTCGGGGTTGTGGTATAAACCCGCGTACAAACACCGCGCTTTTGCGGGCATGCTTCCAGCGCCGGTACCTTGTTCCGCACCGGTTTGTTTTTACGTGGCTTACGCACCAACTGGTTAATTGTCGGCATCTTGAATCCTCTAAGTCTTTCCGCAATGTATTTCGTAAACGGAGCGCCATTTTTTTCGCAAAAAAAACAGCAGAACAGCACTAGCCTGTTCTGGCTATCCGTAAAATTCCTAAATTTTTCATTCTCTGAGCTTTTAGGCACAGCGTTTAGACTGTTTTGTCTACCACCTGACCTCAAAGAGTGAGCGCATATTATGGAGGGAGTTATGAACAGTCAAGCAAAATATATTATCTCCTGACCGAACAGTATTTTTTATAAAAAAAGGCCGGAAAATCAGCATAAACTGTTCTTCCGGCCATGATTTATTTTTCCTGACAGCACAGCCGACCCGCAGACCACGCCCGGGGGATCAGACTGACAGGGTCAGACTGGCAGCATCAGGCTGATTCTGCCGCCGCTGCCGAGTCGTCATTTACGCTTGACAATATATCCGGCTCCGGGCGGCCATCGGCAAGGATCTCCTCATCCCGTGCTCTGGCGATATGGCGGAATTCCTGCATCTTGGAGCCGGTCCCCGCCGGAATCAGACGTCCGACTATCACATTTTCTTTCAGACCGATCAGATGATCGCTCTTGCCCGCGACCGCCGCCTCGGTCAGCACCCGGGTGGTCTCCTGAAATGATGCCGCGGAAATAAATGACCGGGTTTGCAGCGATGCCTTGGTAATACCAAGCAGTATCGGCACGCCCTGTGCCGGCAGGCGGCCCGCCTGTTCTATTTTGCGGTTGGCCTCCTCGAATTCCTCGCGGTCGACCTGTTCGCCCAGCAGGAAGGTTGTTTCACCCGAAGAGGTGATTTAAATCTTCTGCAACATCTGCCGGACAATCACTTCGATATGCTTGTCATTGATGCCAACGCCCTGCAGCCGGTAGACCTCCTGAACTTCATCAACCAGATAATGGGCCAGAGCCTCGATTCCCATGGTTTTCAGAATATCATGCGGGGCCGGATTGCCGTCAATCAGATATTCACCGCGGCGGATAAAATCACCCTCCTGCACCGAAATATGCTTGCCCTTGGCAATCAGATATTCCACCGGTGACTGCTCCTCATCCCGCGGCCGGATGCTGATGCGGCGTTTGTTTTTATAATCGCGGCCAAATTCGACATAGCCGTCAACCTCGGCAATGATCGCGTGATCCTTGGGCCGACGGGCTTCAAACAATTCCGCCACTCTGGGCAGACCACCGGTAATATCCTTGGTCTTGGACGCTTCACGCGGAATACGCGCAACCACATCACCGGCATTGACCTTATCGCCGTCACTGACTGATAAAATAGCGCCGACCGACATGAAATAACGCGCCTCGGTACCATTGGCAAGCTCAACCACCTGATCATTATCATCCCTGAGCGTGATGCGCGGCCTGAGATCGGCCCCCTTCGGCTGGGAACGCCAGTCAATCACCACCCGGCTTGAAATACCGGTGGCTTCATCGACCGCTTCACTGATCGATACCCCTTCGGTCAGATCAACATAACGGGCAATACCGCCGCGTTCGGTAATGATCGGCAGGGTATAGGGATCCCATTCCACCAGCTTGTCACCATGAGCAACCGCTTTGCCCTCATCCTTGAACAGATGGGAGCCAAACGGCACCTTGTAGGTTACCCGCTCGCGGCCCTCGTCATCAACAATGACAATTTCCATATTACGGCTCATAACCACGAGTCGGCCTTTTGAATCGGTCACCACATTGCGGTTCAGCAGTTTGACCGTACCGTCATGAGAGGCTTCATGGGTGGATTGCTCCGACACCGATGACGCCGTACCGCCAATATGGAAGGTACGCATGGTCAGCTGGGTGCCCGGCTCGCCAATCGACTGGGCGGCAATGACCCCGACTGATTCGCCAAGATTAACCGGAATACCGCGCGCAAGGTCACGGCCATAACATTTGCAGCAGATGCCGCCCCGGGTTTCACAGGTCAGCCCGGATCGGACCGTGACTGTCGCCACCCCGGCTTTTTCAACGATTTCGACCGCATCTTCATCCAGATGCGCCCCGGCCTCGACAATGACCTCGCCCGTGACCGGATCGGCAATATCCACCGCCGCACAGCGGCCCAGAATACGCTCGCCAAGGGTGACCGTAACATCACCGCCATCGGCAACCTCGGTAAGGTCAATACCGTTATGGGTGCCGCAATCTTCTTCGACCGTGACACAATCCTGAGAGACATCAACCAGCCGCCGGGTGAGATACCCGGAGTTGGCGGTTTTGAGCGCGGTATCCGCCAGTCCCTTACGCGCCCCGTGACTGGAATTAAAATATTCCAGAACGCTGAGGCCTTCCTTGAAGTTGGAGATAATCGGCTTTTCAATAATTTCGCCCGACGGCTTGGCCATCAGACCGCGCATCCCGGCAAGCTGTTTCATCTGGGCCGCAGAACCACGGGCGCCGGAATCAGCCATCATAAAGATCGAATTAATGTCAAGGGTGCGGCCATTTTCATCGACGCCGGTTTTGGAAATTTCCGCCATCATCGCATCGGCCACCCGGTCGGTACATTGTGACCACGCATCGACCACCTTGTTATATTTCTCGCCCTGGGTAATCAGACCCTGATTATACTGGGATTCAAATTCTTTCACCGCAGCAGTGGTCTCATCAATCATACCAGCCTTGGCCTCGGGAATGATCATGTCATCCTTGCCAAAGGAAATACCGGCATTACAGGCTTCACGGAAACCAAGACGCATAATACCGTCGGCAAACAACACCGTTTCTTTCTGACCGGCGTGACGATAAACCATATCAATGATATTGGAGATGTCTTTCTTGGTCAGATTATGGTTAATCAGATCAAAGGGAATATTCGGATGCTTGGGCAGATGACGGGCCAGCATCATCCGGCCCGGGGTACTGTCAACCCGCAGGGTGATCGGATTGAAATTCTCATCCACGGTATGATAGCGGGCGACAATCTTTGAATGCAGGGTAATGACCTTGTTGAACAGCGCCTGTTCCATCTCCTCCATATCGACAAAGGCCATGCCTTCGCCCGGCTCACCTTCCTTGTCGAGGGTGATATAATAAAGGCCGAGGATAATATCCTGTGACGGCACAATGATCGGCTTGCCGTTGGACGGGCTCAGAATATTGTTGGTTGACATCATCAGCACCCGGGCTTCGAGCTGGGCTTCGAGGCTGAGCGGCACATGAACCGCCATCTGGTCGCCGTCAAAATCGGCATTGAACGCCGCGCAGACCAGCGGATGAAGCTGGATCGCCTTGCCCTCGATCAGCACCGGCTCAAACGCCTGAATGCCAAGTCTATGGAGGGTCGGCGCCCGGTTAAGCAGGATCGGATGCTCGCGGATGACGACGTCAAGCACGTCCCAGACCTCGCGCCGTTCCTTTTCCACCAGCTTTTTCGCCTGTTTGATAGTGGTGGCAATGCCGAGCCGGTCCAGACGGGCATAGATAAAGGGTTTGAACAGTTCCAGCGCCATTTTCTTGGGCAGACCGCATTGATGCAGCAACAGCTCAGGCCCGACCACAATCACCGAGCGACCGGAATAATCAACCCGCTTGCCGAGCAGATTCTGGCGGAAACGCCCCTGTTTACCTTTAAGCATATCCGACAGCGATTTCAGTGGCCGTTTGTTGCCGCCGGTAATTACCCGGCCGCGACGGCCATTGTCAAACAGGGCGTCAACCGCCTCCTGCAGCATGCGTTTTTCATTGCGGACAATAATATCCGGGGCGCGCAGTTCAATCAGCCGTTTCAGCCGGTTGTTGCGGTTGAT
>JAADGA010000078.1 GCA_013152615.1 Alphaproteobacteria bacterium | reverse complement strand
GCCTATACAGTAAAGGCCGATGCCGAAGCCGTCCTCAGAGCCACCGGGGCCAAAATTGACAACGCCCAGGTCGTGGCCGAGGCCCCGCCATGGTATCATCCCGGGCGCAGCGGGGTCATCCGCCTCGGCCCCAAAAATATTCTGGCTTTCTTCGGTGAAATTCACCCGGCCATCTGCACGCGTCTTGATGTCAGGGGACCGCTGGCGGGATTTGAAATCATGCTGGAAAATATTCCCTTGGCCAAAGCATCCGGCGGCAATAGCCGCGGCCCGCTGAGGACGTCGGATTTTCCGGCAGTGGAACGGGATTTTGCCTTTGTTGTCGATGATGACGTCGTGGCCGCAGACCTGATCAGGGCCATACGCGGCACCGACAAAAAGCTTATCCGTGACATCACCCTGTTTGATGTATATACTGGTTCGGGTATCGGTGATGGTAAAAAATCCGTGGCAGTCAGTATCGTCATGCAACCAGAAGATAAAACACTGACCGAGGAGGAGATCGAGCAATTTTCGTCAAGAGTAATTGCCAATGTCCACAAAAGGACCGGCGGCATTCTGCGTTAGGTCCATTGTTAACGTATATTAACCCTATATAAAGACGTCCTCGCTACCATCACCAACAGTTTAGTAAAACCGGGGTTATGGTTAAATGTCTGAAAATGTTAAAGATATTAAGGTTCCGCTCAAGCTGAGACTGAAATCATGGTGGGAGGGTTATGACCTTGATGATGTCCGGGAACGGCTGAAAGCGCTGCATGAATATGGGGCGTCTGCGGTGGTTGACTCCGGGGAAAACAGCGCTGATCCGGTGGAGAAAATAGCCACCTTGCCGTGGGGCAAGATCAAAATGGAGATGGCTCAGCTTATCTGGGGGGATGGCTATTGCGGGCCCGGTGGCCGCAAACATATAGCAGAGATGTGCAAACTGCTGGCGATGAATTCCAAAATGAGCGCGATTGTCATCGGTGCCGGATTTGGCGGTCCGTCCCGGGTGCTGGCGGAAGAATTCGGCGTCTGGATTACCGGATATGAATTATCGTCGGAACTTGCCGAAAAGGCAATGCAGATATCCACCGATGCCGGGCTGGCGGCAAAAGCCGCGATTCATCATCTCGACCCGGAACAGGATGCCCCGTTTGACCGGCAGTATGACCGCGCCTTTTCCAAGGAAGCGCTTTATTGCTTCCCGGATAAAAATAAAATTCTTAAGGATACCTTCGATACCCTGAAAGACGGGGCCTTGTTCCTGATGACCGATTACACCTTGTCCGGCCTGTCTGTCCTCGAAAATCCCGATGTTCAGAAATGGCTGAGACAGGAGCCGGTCCGGCCCTATCCGGTGACCACAACCATGATGAAGACCGCTCTGGAAGATGCCGGCTTTACTATCCGTGTCAATGAGGATGTCTCCACAGAATATATCAGACTGATTGAAGACAGCTGGTCACGGGCAACCGCGATCGCGGAACAGCTTTCCGCCAAAGGCACCCAGGGCATTGAAGCCATAAAGTCACTGATGGAAGAAGCCGAACATTGGGCCTTGCGCGCCCGGATTTTAAAAGAAGGCCACATCCATGTATGGCGGTTTCTAGCCCATAAACCCAATGCGAAAATACGCTAGGGCGCTCTGTTTACCGGTTGCTCTTGCGGCTTTGCTTTATCATTTGCTTTATCAGTTTACGGGCCGGGCAATGAGTGATAAAAGCCTGTCATGACAGAACTGGCACAAATAAGAAATTTCTCGATCATTGCCCATATTGATCATGGTAAATCGACGCTGGCCGATCGCATGATCCAGCATTGTGACGGCCTGAGCGACCGCGAGATGACGGCGCAGGTGCTTGACAGCATGGATATTGAGCGCGAGCGCGGCATCACCATCAAGGCCCAGACCGTGCGGCTGAAATACACCGCTCACGACGGCAAAATCTACATTCTAAATCTGATGGACACCCCGGGTCACGTCGACTTCGCCTATGAGGTCAGCCGCTGTCTCTATGCCTGTGAAGGCTCGCTGCTGGTGGTTGATGCCTCGCAGGGGGTCGAGGCCCAGACATTAGCCAATGTTTATCAGGCGATCGACAATGATCACGAGATTGTACCGGTGCTCAACAAGATTGACCTGCCCGCCGCCGAACCCGAACAGGTCCGCAGCCAGATTGAGGATGTCATCGGCATTGATGCCAGCCATGCGATCAAGGTTTCGGCCAAGACCGGCGAAGGCATCGACGACCTGCTCAACAGTCTGGTCGAGACCCTGCCCGCGCCCAAAGGCGATATCAATGCGCCCTTGAAAGCGCTGCTGGTCGACAGCTGGTATGACAGTTACCTCGGGGTTATGGTGCTGATCCGGGTGATTGATGGCCGGGTCAGGAAAGGTATGAAAATCAAGATGATGGCCGCAGGAAGTGACTATATCCTCGACCGGGTCGGGGTCTTTACCCCAAAACAGCTACTGATCGACGAACTGGGTCCGGGCGAGATCGGTTTCTTTACCGCCTCAATCAAGGAAGTTTCCCAGACCCATGTCGGCGATACCATCACCGAATACAAGCGTGAAACCGCCCATGCCCTGCCCGGGTTCAAACCGGTGCAAGCGGTGGTTTTCTGTGGCTTGTTTCCAGCGGACGCCGCCGATTTCGAAAACTTGCGTGACAGTATGAACAAGCTCCGGCTCAATGACGCGAGCTTCAGCTTTGAGACCGAAACCTCGACCGCGCTTGGCTATGGCTTTCGCTGTGGCTTCCTCGGCATGCTTC
This sequence comes from Alphaproteobacteria bacterium, assembly GCA_013152615.1. Classification (GTDB taxonomy): domain Bacteria; phylum Pseudomonadota; class Alphaproteobacteria; order Sphingomonadales; family Emcibacteraceae; genus Paremcibacter. The sequence goes on along the minus strand of JAADGA010000078.1, from coordinate 4,227 downwards.
ATCTGGAGATCATTCAGGAAAGGTTAACCCGTGAATTTGATCTCGATATCATCACCACCTCGCCGAGCGTGATCTACCGTATTCACCTCAACAAGGGTGAGGTCAAAGAACTGCATAACCCGGCCGATATGCCCGACCCGACCTATATCAATCATATTGAAGAGCCGTGGATTCTCGCGACCATTCTGGTGCCGGACGATCATCTGGGCTCAGTGCTGAAATTATGTCAGCAAAAGCGCGGCGAACAGGTCGAACTGACCTATGCCGGTTCACGCGCCATGCTGACCTACCGTCTGCCCTTGAATGAAGTGGTCTATGATTTCCATGACAAGCTGAAATCAATCTCACGCGGCTATGCCAGCTTTGATTATCAGATGGACGGCTACCGTGACGGCGATCTGGTCAAGCTCAGCATTATGGTCAACGGTGAACCGGTCGATGCCCTCGGCATGATGGTCCACCGCTCACAGGCGGATGCCCGCGGTCGGGCGCTGTGTGCGCGGCTGAAAGACCTGATCCCGCGTCAACTGTTTAAAATTCCGATACAGGCGGCAATCGGCGGCAAGATCATCGCCCGCGAAACCCTGAGCGCGATGCGTAAAGACGTGACCGCCAAATGTTACGGCGGTGACATCAGCCGCAAACGCAAACTGCTCGACAAACAGAAGAAGGGCAAGAAGAAGATGCGTCTCTACGGTAATGTCGAAATCCCCCATTCCGCCTTCATTGCCGCGCTGAAAATGGGGGATGATACTTGAAAATGCGTATATTAAGCAGCAATTAAATATTTTACCTCTTTAATTCAGCTTTAATTCAGCATCAGAAAAGTCAATTCAGCATCAGATAAAGTCAAGGAACATATCTATGGATGAGGCCTCCCATGACCTGATAACCGCCGGGTTTCAAATTCTGTCAACATTATTTATTTTTGCCCTGGGGCTGGCCAGTCTGACGGTGATCATATTTTTTATACTGGATGTGACCCAGACCAAAGATGCCCTGCGCAAGAATTATCCGGTATTAGGCCGTTTCCGCTATCTTTTCTCAACATTGGGCGAATTCTTCCGCCAATATTTCTTCGCCATGGATCGGGAGGAAATGCCGTTCAACCGGGCGGAGCGCGACTGGGTGGCAAGAGCGGCCAAAGGCGATGACAATACGATCGCCTTTGGTTCGACTAAAAATTTAACCCCTGCCGGCTCGGTTATTTTTGTCAATTGTCCGTTTCCAACGCTGGATGAGGACGCGGTCAAAATGCAGACCGTGCAAATTGGCCCCTATTGCCGACAGCCCTATGATGCCTCTTCGTTTTTTAATATTTCCGGCATGAGCTACGGCGCGTTATCGACCCCGGCGGTGCTGGCCCTGTCCAATGGCGCCCGCATGGCAGGATGCTGGATGAATACCGGCGAAGGCGGGCTGTCATCTTATCACCTCGACGGCGGCGCGGACATCGTGATGCAGATCGGCACCGCCAAATATGGGGTTCGCGATGATCAGGGCAATCTGTCTGACCGTAAATTAAAGGAAGTGGCCAGCCATAAACAGGTAAAGATGTTTGAGCTTAAAATGAGTCAGGGGGCCAAGCCCGGCAAAGGCGGCATTCTGCCCGGAATCAAGGTTACCGCACAAATTGCCAAAATCCGGGGCATTCCCGAAGGCCGGGATTCAATTTCGCCAAACCGCCACCCGGAAATCAATAATATCGGGAATATGCTGGATATGATTGACCATATCCGCACCGTTACCGGCAAACCGACCGGCTTTAAGGCCGTTATCGGCGGTGTTGGCTGGCTGGAGAATATGTGCGAGCAAATACAAGAACGCGGCATTGAATCCGCCCCTGATTTTATCACTATTGACAGCGGCGACGGCGGCTCGGGAGCCGCGCCGATGCCGTTGATGGATAATGTCGGTCTGGTGATAAAAGAATCGCTGCCGATGGTCTCCGATGTCCTCCATAAATATGGCCTGCGTCGCCGCATCCGGCTGATTTCTTCCGGCAAGCTGATTACCCCGTCAGAAGTCGCCTGGGCGCTGGCCGCCGGAACAGATTTTGTCACATCGGCGCGTGGATTTATGTTTTCTCTCGGCTGCATTCAGGCGCTGAAATGCAACAAGAATACCTGCCCAACCGGCATTACAACCCATAACAAACGGCTTCAAAAAGGACTGAACCCCGAAGACAAGGCCGTGAAGGTGGCCAATTACTGTAAAAATATGATCCGTGAAGTTCAGGTCATAGCCCATTCATGCGGGGTAATAAGACCCCGGCTGTTACGACGAAAACATGTTCGTATCGTTCAGGGAACCGGTACTTCTGTGCCAATGGATGTGCTTTTCCCGCGCCCGGAGATTCTGCCGCAATATAAAGACACCAACATCCCGCCGACGAAAGCTCCGACCGATATTATCGCTGACATTACTCCGGGGCAACCACATAAACCCTGAGCGCAACGCTTACGGCAGCACCGGTGAAAATTCAATATTCTCAAAGACGACCTCGAGCCAGAAAAAATCCATGGGATGCGGGGTAAAATCAACCTGTAGATCAAGAACAACCGGCCGGTTTGCCTTTTGGGCCCGCCGGAAGGCGTCCGGCAGACTGTCAAGCGTCACCTCTTCACCGAGACAGCCATAGCTTCTGCCAAGATCGGCAAATTTGACATTGGAAAGCGTCTGGCCAAATTTCTTATTGTTAAACAGCCCCTCGCCAAAGGGCCGATACATGCCCCAGGCCGAATCATTCAACACTATGGTAATGATATTCAAGCCGCAGCGGGCGGCGGTTTCCAGCTCCTGACCGGTACAGCACATCGCGCCGTCACCGGTGATCAGGACAACGGTTCGGTCCGGATTTAACGACTTCGCCGCATTGGCAAAGGGAAGCCCGAAGCCCAGATGACCCATACCGGGGGCAAAAAGATAATTTTTGGGATGGGTTGGCCGCAGGAAACTATGGCCCCACTCCATGACCTGACCGCCGTCAACAACAACAATGGCATCCTCGGGTATCAGCGTGGAAATTGTCCGTACCGCCGCCGCCTCATTGAGGATATTGGTATTTTCGGTGGTAATCTGATCGGCAATATCATTGATTTCCCTGCGGTAATCCTTATGGGTAGCCATAACCTCCCGAAGCCAGTTCGGATCAATGCTGAAGGCACTCTGCCCCAGAGAGACATTCAATAATTTCAGAAATTCCCGGGCATCCGCTTCCAGCCCGATAGCAACCGACACGGTTTTGCCCAGCGTTTCGTTATCAATATCCACCTGAATAATTTTCTGCCCCCTGACCATCGGATATACCGGGGTTTTGTTTACCGGAATCCAGCTGGAGAATTTACAGCCGACCGCCAGAATAACATCGGCTTCCTGCAACGCCTTAAGGGTGCCGCGACCGCCAAGAATACCGCCGCAGCCAATATATGTTGCCGCACTGTCCGGAACAATACCGCGGCCATTCATCGTCGTCGTTGCCGGGAAACCGGTAATCCTGACCAGTTCGCGAAAGGCTTCGATCCCGTCCGAACGCGCAACCCCGCCACCGGCAATCAGCACCGGCCGGGCGGCCCGGGACAGCATTTCCACCACCGCCGCCATATCCTCAACATTCGGCACTGGCCGTGGGGTTTTGATGCTGGGGATACTGGCGAGGTCATGAACGCAGGGGCTGGCCCCGATATCGACCGGAATATCAAGATGCACCGGGCCGGGCCGACCGGAGCGGGCGATATAAATGGCGCGCTCAATCAGCTCCGCCGCCCGGTCGGCATAGCGTATGGTCGCGCTCCATTTGGTGATCGGTTTATACAGTGCCAGATGATCGGCACTCTGCAGCAGATCCCGGCCCGGATCAATGCTGCGCGACGGGTTGTTGGGGGTTAACACCAGCAAGGGGATGTTATCCGCCCATGCGGCGGCGACCCCCGGCAGCATATTGGTCGCCCCCGGTCCGACCGTGCCGAAACACACCCCCATATTATTGGTTAATTTGCCGACGGCATGGGCCATATGACCGGCGGCCTCCTCATGGCGGGTGGTGATATAATTGAAATAAGGGTCCCGGGACACCCCGTCCATAACCATGCCCAACTGGGCCGCCGGAAGGCAGAATATATTTCTTATCCCGTGTTTTTTAAGTATTTTAAGTAAAATACTGCTCACTGAATCAGCAGGTTTTATCTCTCTCTCAACGACCGGCATATTTTTTCCTCATAATAGTTA
>JAADGA010000077.1 GCA_013152615.1 Alphaproteobacteria bacterium | reverse complement strand
GAATGTATGTGTTTCAGGACAAGAACGGCACCACCCGTGTTCAGGGGGCGTTTCTGCGGATTGGGCGGCAGTCCTGCCTGGTTGATAACAGCGCCAGCGGCGGACTGGTGAGCAGGATTGACCCTGAAACCGGACAATTGCATCAGGCCTGTGGCTGGTCACCGGCGCTCGCCTTCAGCCCCGTCCATCCCGATCATGGTGCCCGGATAGGGGCCGTAATCCTGCCGTTCTGGCAGCAGGCCCGGGCTCTGGGCATGCGGACACTGCGGGTGTTGCCGGGAACCCGCTTTGCCGGGCTTGATATTGCCATAATAGAATCAGGCCCCGTCATGGTAGAGGTCAATATTCAACCGAGTTCAAACGGATTATCCTTTATGAAGATACCGACAGCCCGGATTTTCAACAGTTAACCACAGAGCTTTCTCAGGAGATCACCCATACCGCATAATTCAGCCTCAAATTCAATATCGGAGACATTTTGCCCGTCAAGGAAGCGGCCAAGATCCCACCGGTTGGCATCGCCCCCATTCAACCGGGGCTTTACCGTAACCGCAGACTGGATATTCAGTTTTTTCAGCCAGCCGATTTGTTTTTGTTCATACCAGCCGCTGGGATAACAGAAATGCCGGGATTTTTTCCCGGTCCAGCCCAGCAATTTCTGCTGGTTCTCCCTGATTTCCTCCCGGCAGGTTTCATAACTAGCCCCGGAAAAAAAATGATGATGAGTATGAAGCTCCATATCAATACCGGCAATTCCCGAATATTTTATGATCATTTCAGGCGATACCAGCCGGAACATCCGGTCTGATTGCAGTTGCTCCCAGTCCAGATCCAGTTCACGGCACAGCTCCCTGATAAAATGGTAACCGGTTTTGACGGATAACTCCTGTTCAAGATAACCCAACAGCTTTTCATATAGCTGCTGTCTGTCCCGGGGGGATTTCAGCCATACCGTCCCTGACAGGCCGTCCCGATCCAGCTGCCCAAGATCAAGTGATATTATCGCAGTTTTCCACAAAACATAGCGTAGCAACACATCCAGTACCGGGATTCTCGCTTCAACATAAGAGCTCATGATATAAATGGTGATCGGAAAATTATATTTTTGTACTATCGGTATCGCTCTGGAGAATGTCCCCTCCCAGCCATCATCAAACGTAATCACCACCGCATTATCCGGCATGCTGTTGTCTGTCAGGCCGTTAACCGCATCATCCAGCGGAATTACCGGATAGTTCAGCGCTGACAGCCGGGCCATTCTATGTCGGAAAAGCGGTTCCGTCATAAATAAGGCCGGCTGAAAACAATGTTCATCCAGTCGCGATATTCCGTGATAGCCAAGGATACAGAGTTTGCGACGATTACGTCGTCTCATTAACCGAAACAGGCCCAGATATTTCAAAATATATAGTATGATAATCTTGATTTTCTTCTTCATGGCCCCATCCTCAATCCCGTCTGAACAGATTGCGGGCTATATGAAATATCTCATGGAACCACACCATCCGGTCGCCGGGGAAAAAGCCATCAGAATAAATATTCCATGATAGACCAACCCGGAAAAAATTAATCACCGCAGTGATTTTTTCAAGGAAGCCAACAGAGCGGTCTTTCAGCAATGATAACATATACCCTGTTTCAAATGTCAGGCAGCGTGCCTGTACCGGTTTGGCGACCGGCCTCTCCTCTGTGACCGGCCCGGCTTCTCTGCTGTGGCTGGCTTCTCCGCTGTGACCGGAATACCAAGATACTGATCCGCCAGCAATCGGGGAAAATCAATTCCGGCATAGAGACATAAATGCAGATAGCCCCAGAATCTGAGATTAATCTCAATCAGGGCAAAGTCATCATTTTCAGGATTCCACCGATATTCCACCATCAGCACGCCGTCCCAGCCCAGATAACGGCTTTTGGCAATGGCATCGGCCAGCATTTTGTCATGGTGCCAGCTATGCCGGAGCGCTGCCACTCCCCCTGTGTGAGGCGACTCATGGCTGGCCCTCATCACATAATGGGCCGTGACCACCCCGTTCCTGATCAGCAGGTTAACCCCGGCCTTTTGTCCCGGAATATATTCCTGGATTAAAAAGGCTGAATAGCGGCAGGACAAATGCCTGATCTCACTCATGGCCCGGGCGCTGTTTTCCACCTTTATAACCCGGTCGCCATCGCTTTTGTCGGTGCCATAAACACTGTCAAGCTTGATAAAACACGGGAATTCCATCAAGGCCATATCCGTTTCTTCGGGCAGGGTGTCGCGGGTGATAAAAATAATTTTTGGGCAGTTGGCGGTCACTGCGGAGTCGGTGGCATCGGTGATTTTGCGGAAATAATCATATTTATTGAGATAACGATAAATAAAATTACCCTCCGGCCTGATTGGCAATTTCGGGGATAATTGGTCAAATACCGGTTGTATAGCCCACAGGAATCCCTCACTCGGGATAATCAGGTCAATAGCATTGTCGGCCACACAGGCCAGTATCCAGTCGATAAATCCTTCATCATCATAGGACGGACAGATAATCTTTTTGTGGGCAAAACGCGAATAAAGCCCAAGGGCATGCCGCTGTGGGCTCATGGCACAGGTATAGTATCCCGCCCGGCCCAACGACCGGACTACGGCGAGTTGACCAATGGCATGGACATCGGTCACCAGAAGCTTGTAGTTTCCTCTGTTACAACGGCTCCGGGAATGTTTTCCATCACAACTTTTAATAACCTGTTTCCGGTTTTTTGCATTTCACGATATATTCGTGGAAAAGAATATATGTTGATGAAATACTTGCAACTACATTTGTTTTATTGCTTAAGTAACAATCAGAAAGTCGGGAAGCGGACGAAAAGAAACCAAAAAGCATAATCGGCACTTGCTTTCCTGATCATTATTGTGCATTTTCGGCAGTTGAATTAAGGCAATTTCAAGGCAAGAATACAGTAGCAAAATCAAGAGGGAAGTTATGACTAATATATATTTATTGATTGTTGGAAGCGGACTTGTCGCGCTCGTTTATGGCATATATGCAACGCGCCGTGTCATGGCTTTCGACAGCGGCAACGCCCGGATGCAGGAGATTTCCGCTGCCATCCGCGAAGGGGCCGCCGCTTATCTTAACCGGCAATATAAAGCCATCGGCATGGTTGGTATCGTTGTTGCCATCCTGTTATATCTTCTGCTCGGCGGCCATGTGGCGCTGGGCTTTGTCATCGGCTCCGTCCTGTCCGGCCTCGCCGGATATATCGGCATGAATGTTTCGGTCCGGGCCAACGTGCGGACCGCACAGGCGTCGTTCGAAGGCATTGGCAAGGCGCTTGATGTCTCTTTCACCTCCGGCGCTGTCACCGGTATGCTGGTGGTCGGGCTTGGCCTGCTCGGGGTTTCGCTCTATTACATCTATCTGGCCGGTACCGGCATGCCGGTACGAAATATACTGGAAAGTCTGGTCGGTCTTGGATTCGGTGCCTCGCTGATTTCCATTTTTGCCCGTCTTGGCGGCGGTATATTCACCAAGGGAGCCGATGTTGGCGGTGATATGGTCGGCAAGGTTGAAGCCGGTATCCCCGAGGATGATCCGCGCAATCCGGCGACTATTGCCGATAATGTTGGCGATAATGTTGGCGACTGTGCCGGTATGGCGGCCGATCTGTTTGAAACCTATGCGGTGACTATCGTCGCGACAATGCTGCTGGCCTCCAGCACCTTTATCGGCGCATCGGTTGAAAAAATGATGTTGTTACCACTGGTGATCGGGGCGCTGGGTATTCTGGGGTCCGTTGTCGGGACATTCTTCGTCCGGCTGACAAAAGGCTCTGAAAATATCATGGGTGCGTTATATAAAGGCCTGATCTGGGGGGCGCTAATATCTGCCGCGCTGATTTATGCCGCGCTGACGCAATATGGCCTGTTCGACAATATTCAGCTCAAAGACGGCACCAGCCTGAGCACACTTAATCTGTTCTGGTGTGTCCTGACCGGTCTTGGCGTTACCGCCCTGATTGTCTTGATTACCGAATATTATACCAGCACCGAATGCCGGCCGGTACGGGTGATTGCCGAGGCCTCAAAAACCGGCCACGGCACCAATGTTATTCAGGGGCTGGCGGTTTCAATGGAATCAACCGCATTGCCGGTGATTGTTATCTCTGCCGGTATTCTCCTCGCCTATAGTCAGGCCGGCCTGTTCGGAATTTCCGTGGCGGCGACCTCAATGCTGTCGCTGGCCGGTCTGGTGATTGCACTTGATGCTTACGGCCCGGTAACGGACAATGCCGGCGGTATTGCCGAAATGGCAAAACTGCCCGAAGATATCCGCAATACCACTGACAAGCTTGACGCGGTTGGCAATACTACCAAGGCGGTGACCAAGGGCTATGCCATCGGCTCTGCCGGTCTGGCCGCGTTGGTACTGTTTGCCGCCTATACCGAGGAAATCTCCCATTATATGCCGCAATTCAGCGATATTACTTTTCGCCTGCAGGATCCGTTCGTCGTGATCGGTCTGTTTATCGGCGGGCTGTTACCCTATCTGTTTGCCTCAATGTCTATGATGGCTGTTGGTCGGGCCGCGGCCAGTGTCGTGGTTGAAGTCCGGCGTCAGTTTGCCGAAATCAAGGGCATTATGGAGGGGACGACAAAACCGGAATATGGCAAGGCCGTGGATATTCTGACCAAATCAGCCATCCGTGAAATGATCATACCATCGTTACTGCCGATACTGGCGCCCTTTGTCCTGTTCGGCGTGATTTATCTGGTCAGCGACATCAAACATGCCTTTGTCTCTTTGGGTGCGATGTTGCTCGGCACCATCATTACCGGCCTGTTTGTCGCCATTTCCATGACCTCTGGTGGCGGGGCATGGGATAATGCCAAGAAATATATTGAAGATGGCAATCATGGCGGCAAAGGCTCCGATGCCCATAAGGCCGCTGTTACCGGTGATACGGTTGGTGATCCTTATAAGGATACTGCCGGGCCTGCGGTCAATCCGCTGATCAAGATCGTCAATATCGTGGCAATCCTGCTGGTGGCGATCATAGCGAAATATTTCGTCAGTTAGGCCAGAATCCATAATCTCTGTTTTAGGAACCCCGCATGACTTATTTTCAGGCGGGGTTTCTTTTTGGCAAAAATATACTGACAAAGTTGAGATAACGGTTATATTGCACTGCAATAGAATATTGTGAAATTTAACAGGGTCCATCATATGCCTCAGGTCGAAAAGATCCGTGCCGGTCTCAATCCACCGGAAGAAATCAACGTTATTATCGAGGTACCGGCAGGCGGGGCGGCGGTAAAGTATGAGATGCATAAACGCAGCGGTGCCATGCTGGTTGACCGGATTCTGCATACCTCAATGCGTTATCCGATCAATTACGGTTATATGCCCCATACCCTGTCCGATGATGGCGATCCGTGTGATGTCATGGTGGTTGTTGGTGAGGCGCTGGTGCCGGGCTGTGTGATTCGGGCGCGTCCGGTCGGGGTCCTGCTGATGGAAGATGAGGCCGGCAGCGATGAAAAAATTCTGGCAGTTCCCGATCTTAAAACTGATCCGACTTACAAGAATATTGCGACCCATACCGATCTGCCGGAAATTTTACTGAACCAGATAGAACATTTTTTTAAGCATTACAAAGATCTGGAAGCGGGCAAATGGGTTAAAATAGCCGGATGGCGTGGCCCGGAGGTTGCCCGGCAGAAAATTATTGAAGCGATGAAGCGGGCACAAAATGCGCCACCAGAAGACTGATTTTTATCAATAGAACTTTAGAACTTTTGTCCGCCCGGTTTTTCTCCTATAACTCATCCATGGCTTATTCATCGCTCAGGGATTTTATCGCCCATCTGGAAAAACAAAACCGTCTGGTCCGGGTGACCGAGCCGGTCAGTACCGATCTTGAAATAACCGAAATCCACCGCCGCGTTCTTGCCGACGGCGGCCCGGCAATATTATTTGAAAATGTTATCAAGGCGGATGGCAGCCGGAGCGCGCTGCCGGTACTGGTCAATCTGTTTGGTACCGTCGAGCGCGTTGCCTGGGGCATGGGGCGGGAGCCATCGACTTTACGCGACCTTGGTGAGACCATGGCGATGCTGCGTCAGCCGGAACCGCCGGACGGCTTTAAAGATGCGCTTAATATGCTGCCATTATTGCGACAGGCGATGAACAGCCGACCCAAAACTGTAAAAAAAGCCCCGGTGCAGCAGGTTGTCCTGACCGGAGACGATATTGATCTCGGTATTTTGCCGGTGCAGGGCTGCTGGCCCAATGAACCGGCACCGCTGATCACCTGGCCGCTGGTGGTGACAAAGGGGCCGGGGACGGCACGCGAGGATGATTTCAACCTCGGAATTTACCGGATGCAGGTGTTAAACAAGACCCAGACCCTGATGCGGTGGCTGAAACACCGGGGCGGGGCGCAGCATTTCCGCCGCTGGCAACAGCAGAAATCGGAGCCATTGCCGGTGGCGGTGGTTCTTGGTGCCGATCCGGCAACCATTCTGGGTGCGGTAACGCCGGTGCCGGAAACCCTGTCCGAATATCAGTTTGCCGGGCTGATGCGCGGCAAAAGGACCGAGCTTGTCAGTTGCAAGACGGTTCCGCTCAAGGTGCCGGCAACGGCGGAAATTGTCCTTGAGGGTCATATCTCACTGGATGATTATCGCGATGAAGGGCCGTACGGCGATCATACCGGCTATTACAACAGTGTCGAAAAATTCCCGGTCTTTACCCTGTCGGCGATCACCATGCGTCGCGATCCAATCTATCTTTCGACCTATACCGGCAGGCCGCCGGATGAGCCATCGGTGCTGGGCGAGGCGCTGAATGAATTGTTTATCCCGCTGTTGCAGCAGCAATTTCCGGAGATTGTTGACTTCTGGCTGCCGCCCGAGGGCTGCTCTTACCGGATTGCGGTGATCTCGATCAAAAAGGCCTATGCCGGTCATGCCAAACGGGTGATGATGGCAACCTGGTCGTACCTCCGGCAATTTATGTATACCAAATTCGTCATTGTGGTGGATGATGATATTAACTGTCGTGACTGGAAAGACGTCGTCTGGGCGATGTCAACGCGCATGGACCCGGTGCGGGACACCACCCTGATTGAAAACACCCCGATAGATTATCTTGATTTTGCCTCACCGGTATCCGGGCTTGGCGGCAAGATCGGACTGGATGCCACCAATAAATTTCCCGGTGAAAGTGATCGCGACTGGGGCCGGAAAATAACGATGACACAGGATATTATCGACCGGGTATCGGAAAAATGGCCCCGGCTTAATCTGCCGACGGCCCAATCTGGAGAGCATAGTGACTAAAAAACAACAGGAACACTATCTGGAAAAACTGGATGACCTGATCCGCGCGGCGCGCAAGGCCGGGGCCGATGGCTGTGATGCGATGATCTATTCCGGTCAGTCGCAATCGGTATCATGGCGGCTGGGCAAGCTTGAAGATGTCGAGCGTGCTGAAAGTACCGATCTGGGCTTACGGGTATTTGTCGGCAAGCGTCAGGCGATCATCTCCTCCAGCGACATCAGTGATAAAACCCTCGATCAGTTGGTGACGCGGGTGCTTGACATGGCGAAAAATGCTCCCGAAGAGCCTTATGCCGGTCTGGCCGACCCGCTGCTGCTGGCGCTGGAACCCGATAACATTCCAGAGCTTGATCTTTATGATGATACGGAGAAATCTGCTGATGAGCTGCAACAGCTGGCGCGCACACTTGAAGAGGTGGCGCTCGGGGTCAGTGGCGTCACCAATTCCGAGGGTGCCGGGGCCAGCACCAGCCGGGGACTGGTGGCGACCGCCAATTCAAACGGCTTCTCTCACAGCTATGCCTCCAGCCATTTCAGCGTGAGCATATCGGTTATTGCCGGTACTGATGCCACGATGGAACGGGATTACGCCTATTCCTCGAAACGGTATTTTTCTGATCTGCGGGACCCGGTGGCTGTTGGTCAGGAGGCGGCGGAAAGGGTTCTGCACCGTCTGGGGCCGCGAAAGGCCAAGACCTGTCAGTTGCCGGTTATCTTTGATCCGCGGGTGTCCCGGACGCTGCTTGGCCATCTGGCCGGGGCGATCAACGGCAGTGCCATTGCCCGCGGCACCAGTTTCCTCAAAGACCGCATGGGGGAACAGATTTTCAGCCGGAATATCACCATTATTGACGACCCCCATCTCCGGCGCGGGCCGTCGTCGCGGCCCTTTGACGGCGAAGGCTGCCGCAATGGGCGGCTGACCATGGTCGAGGACGGCATCCTGCGTGCCTGGACGCTGGACAGCGCCAGCGCACGCCAGCTCGGGCTGACATCAAATGGCCGGGCGAGCCGCGGCACCTCATCACCACCGTCACCGGCGACAACCAACCTGTATCTGGCCCGGGGCCGTCGGTCACCAGCAGAGCTGATGGCGGATTTAGCCGCAGGATTCTATGTCACCGACCTGATTGGTATGGGGGTTAATGGCCTTACCGGCGATTACAGCCGGGGTGCCAGCGGTTTCTGGATCGAGGATGGCCAGATCACCTATCCGGTCAATGAGGTCACCATCGCCGGTAATCTTAAGGACATGTTCCTCAATATGACTGCCGCCGATGATCTGGAGATAAAATACGGCACCGACGCCCCGACCATCCGCGTTGACGGCATGATTATCGCCGGGGAATAGGCCAAGGAACAGGCCCGGGAATAGGTCAGGGAACAGGCCGGGAAATAGGTCACAGAAAACAGGTCTGGTTTA
>JAADGA010000076.1 GCA_013152615.1 Alphaproteobacteria bacterium | reverse complement strand
GTTAGCCAGCGGGTTGGCCGGGCCGAGAAAGCCGATGACACCTTTGGCACTCACTCCAGTGAATTCGAGGTTGATCTCAAACCGCTGTCCTCGGAAAAAGCCGAATTTGCTCTGGAGGATATCCGTAACGTGCTGACAGATATTCCCGGGGCCAATTTTAGCGTCAATACCTTCCTTACGGAACGTGTCGAGGAAACATTATCCGGCTATACCGCCCCGGTCGTCATCAATATATACGGGAATGACCTTGACATTCTTGATGCTGAGGCCCGGCATGTTGCCCAGGTCCTGCGTCAGGTGCCGGGGGCGGCCGATATCCAGATTCAGTCCCCGCCCGGCATGCCGCAGATCGGGGTGCGGTTGCGGCCCGCAGCACTGGCCCGCTGGGGATTTAATGCGGTCGATGTGCTTGATGCCGTGCAAACCGCCTTCAGCGGGGTGGTCGCCGGTCAGGTTTATGACGCCAACCGGGTATTTAACGTGAATGTTATTCTGTCGCCGTCCGCCCGGAAAAATATTGCCGATATCCGGGCCTTGCCGCTACGCAATGCCGCCGGGGTCTTTGTCCATCTGGACCAGTTGGCCGCTGTCTATGCGACGTCGGGTCGCTATGTGATACTGCATAATGGCGCCCGTCGTGTTCAGGCGGTCACCAGCAATGTTAGCGGCCGGACGGTGACGTCCTTTGTCGAGGCTGCCAGACAGCGTATCGCACAGGATGTCCACCTTGCCCCCGGAGATTATGTTGAATTTGGCGGTACGGCCCAGGCCCAGGCCGCCTCGGTACGGGATTTGATCGTCAATTCGGTGATCGCCATTATCGCGGTCGGTTTGTTGTTATGGATTGTGCTGGGACGGGTGCAGAACCTGATGCTGGTTTTGCTCAACCTGCCCTTTGGTCTGGCGGGCGGGGTGTTTGCCGTATTTGCTACTGGCGGCGGTATTTCACTGGGGTCGCTGGTGGGGTTTGTGACGTTGTTTGGCATCACTCTGCGCAATTCGGTGATGCTGCTCTCCCATTATGAGCATCTGGTCGCGGCCGAAGGAGCAAACTGGGGGCTGGAAACCGCGGTACGCGGTGCCATGGAACGGCTGACGCCGATCCTTATGACCGCCCTTGCCACGGCGCTCGGTCTGCTGCCGCTTGCGCTTGGCAGTGGTGCCCCGGGCCGTGAAATTGAAGGGCCGATGGCACTGGTAATTCTGGGCGGACTCGTTACCTCCACCGCCCTTAACCTGCTGGTAATGCCAAGTCTGGCGCTGCGCTACGGCCGGTTTACGGCGGGGGATCAGACCTAGGGTATCCGTGTTAATCAGGCACGAACAGTGTTCTAGATTTCAAATTTGGTTGACAGCACAATTGAGGATGTGGTTTTTTTAATCCCTTCCATCTTGCCAATGTCATCAAGGGTATGGTCTATTTCCCCGGTGGTTTCTGCGGTAACCAGAGCGATCATGTCATAGATACCGCTGACGGCGTATACCGCCTTGATCAGCGGGTTTTTTCTCAGATTATGGACGATCTGGACGGCAAATTTCGGGTTGAGCTGAATCAGCACATGGGCGGTAATCCGGTGGCGGTTATAATCGGCGTTAAAACGAATGGTATAACCGGCGATAATGCCCCGGTCTTCAAGCCGGGCAATCCGGTCCTGAACCGTGGAGCGTGACAGTTTCAACATCCGGGCAAGGGCGGTCGTGCTTTCGCGGCCATTGTTTTTCAACAGATTGATTAATTTCTGATCGGTATCGTCCATAACATTAAAATGACGGAAGTTCCGTTATAATGCAAGATAAAAACAAGCGATTTGTATAGGAAATATAATCACTCTGCTGGCTTGCCAGCCACCATGAATAACGATATGTTACCGAGTGATTTCCGGGGAGGGATAAATCAGCATTCAGTCTGTGCAGGATATAGCAAAATTGGAAGAGGTTACGCTGGACCATCGTCTGGCGGGGCTTCGGTCGACCTATGAGTTGATCGGGCGAACCGCAGAGCGGATGCCGGAAAAGATCGCTTTTTATTTCCTCCGGACCGGCCGGGTGGCTGAGGCGGCCATCGAGATTTCCTATGCGCAGTTGTTCGCCCGCCTGACCCGGACCGCCAATCTGTTCCATGACCTTGGCATCAGGTCCGGTGATGTTGTTTCCTATCTTCTGCCCAATCTGCCCGAAACCCATTATATCCTGTGGGGGGCTGAGGCCGCCGGTATTGCCAACCCGATTAATCCGCAGCTGGATAGTGATCATATCATTGCTATCATGACCGCAGCCCGGTCACGCATTCTGGTGATTGAAGCCAGTCTGATGACCGCAGAGAAATTATCGCAGATCAGGGAGCAGGTGCCGACCCTGCGTCATATCATACAGTTGGATAACGGTGAGAACCCAATAGCATTCGTGCTTCACTATGAGGAAATAATTGATCGCTACCGCGCCGACAGGCTTGATAGTGCGCGCCGGTTTCAGCCGCAGGATATCTGCGCCCTGTTTCATACCGGCGGCACCACCGGCGCGCCGAAAATGGCCCGGCACAGCCATTATAACGAGCTAGCCACCGCAATGATGACCGATCTGGCGATCAGGCTGATGCCTGAGGACGGCTTGTGCGGCCTGCCGTTATTTCATGTCAACGGGGCCATTCTGACCGGCCTTGTCTGTTTTCTTCGCGGGGCCACGGTGGTGATTGCCACCCCGGCAGGCTTCAGGACACCGGATCTGATAGTGAATTTCTGGCAGATCATTGCAAAATACCGGGTAACATTTTTTAGCGGGGTGCCAACCATTTACAGCATGTTGTTACAGGTTCCTGTTGGCGGTGCCGATATCTCGGCACTGCGGCTGGCAATTTGTGGCGCGGCACCGATGCCCCGGGACATTATTGGCCGGTTTGAGGCGGCGACCGGGATTGTCCTGATAGAAGGTTACGGCATGACCGAAGGCACCTGCGTCAGCAGCTGCAACCCGCTGTACGGCGAACGCCGGGCGGGCTCGGTCGGTCTGCGCCTGCCTTATCAGCAGCAGTTATTCTTGATGCTGCGGGGGAATATATTCGGCCCTGTGAAACCGACGAGATTGGCACGGTTATACTGCGGGGACCAAATATTTTCAGCGGCTATCTGCAGCCGCAGGACAATGTCGGAATATGGCTCGAGGACTGGTTTAATACCGGTGATATGGGCCGACAGGACGCACAGGGCTATTTCTGGCTCACCGGCCGCACCAAAGAACTGATCATCCGTGGTGGCCATAATATTGACCCGGCGGTGATTGAAAACGCACTGATCAAACATGATGCGGTGCGCGAAGTCGCCGCCGTCGGCAAACCGGACCGCCATGCCGGTGAGGTGCCGGTGGCGTACGTCGTACTCAGGCCGGGGCAGACCTGTGAGCCGTCCGGGCTGATTGAATTTGCCAAAAAACATATTGCTGAACAGGCCGCAGTCCCCAAAGAAATTTATCTGGTGGCGGCTCTGCCGCTGACGGCGGTTGGGAAAATATTCAAGCCTGATCTGAAACGGGACGCGATCCGGCGGGTGGTGCATGATGTTGTCGCCGCTTTTGGTCTCACGCCGGTTATTTCGGTGGACCCGGACCGGACATATGGTACTGTGGTCACTATTATATTTGAGTCAAATGCTACGCAAAAAACAATTGAGAAGATCAAGCGTATCATGGCCCAATATACGTTTCACGTGACGATAAAAAATAATCAATAGGGATTTATAATATGCAAGCGGCAAAACATGAACACTGGACATCGAGCTTTACTTTTCTGCTGGCGGCGGTCGGCAGTGCGGTCGGACTCGGCAATATCTGGCGCTTTCCTTACATCGTTGCCGAAAATGGCGGCGGCGCTTTTGTACTGATCTATCTGGTGATTGTGGTGATCTTCGGGATTCCGCTGCTGATGAGTGAACTTATGATCGGGCGCAGTGCGCAAAAACCGCCGCTGAGCGCCATTCAAAGCTTTGGCACCACCAGAGCGCATAAATTATGGCAGGCGCTGGGCTGGTCCTATCTGCTGGTGCCGCTGGGTATTCTGACTTTTTATTCGGTCGTGGCTGGCTGGACCCTCGATTATGCGGTCAATACCGCCATCGGCTCATTCAATAATTTACAGGACGGCGAATCGGCCAAAATTTTTCATACATTGCTGGCAAGCCCGGGTGAGCAGATTTTCTGGATGACAGTATCCATCGGCATTACCGTCGCCATTGTCGCCCGCGGCTTGAAATCAGGTCTGGAAAAATCGGTGGAGATATTGATGCCGGCGCTGTTTGTCATCCTGATTGTGCTGGTGCTTTATGCCTCCTTTACCGGCGATTTCATGCGCAGCCTCCGCTTTATGTTTGAGCCTGATTTCTCCAAGATTACGCCAAAACTGGTGTTGTTGGCCGCAGGGCAGGCGTTCTTCTCGCTGTCGCTGGGTAGTGGGGCCATCATGGTTTACGGTTCTTATCTGACCAAGGATATTTCCATTCCGAAAATGGCGGTCGGGGTCGCTATCGCCGATACCTTTGTCGCCTTGCTTGCGGGTTTTGCCATCTTTCCGATTGTCTTCTCTTTCGGGGTCGAGAATGCGTCGGGACCGGGTCTGGTGTTTGTTACCCTGCCGATTGTCTTTAATGATATGGGCTGGATCGGCCAGATTTTCGGGGTATTGTTTTTTCTGTTGCTGGCTTTTGCCGCGATCACATCGACTATTTCCCTGCTTGAACCAATGGTGGCGGAATTATCGGAGCGGGGTAAATTCAAACGCGCCCGTGCCGCCCTTTACACCGGGGCCGCCTTCTGGGTCGTGGGTATTTTTGTCGCGATGTCGAGTAATATATTAAAAGATGTTCATCCGCTCGGCTTCATTGGCCGCTTTCACGGTATGAATATTGAGCAGGTGATAGAGTTCTTTTCGGCCAATGTCTTTATGGTGCTGAACGGCATGTTGGTGGCGATTTTTATCGGCTGGTCGATCAAGCGATCGCTAACGCTGGAAGAAATGGGTATGGGCGGATCAGTTGTGTTTAAAATCTGGTTCCTGCTGGTCCGGTTTCTGGTGCCGATCGGGGTTTTATTTATTTTCCTCGACGGTATTTTCAATATATCCGGTTAGATATTCCAGCATTGATTTAAGCACCGGGCGTAGCTTGTCGGCCCGGTCCGGGCAGAGCATGCCTTGCGTCATATAGGCTGTCTGGGATATTTCGAGCTGGACGGCGTGGATATTCTGTGCCGGGTCGCCGTAATGGCGGGTGATATAACCGCCCTTGAAGCGGCCATTCAGCACTGCGCTGTAGCCGGATTTTTTCGCGATGGCAAACAGCCCTTCGGCCAGAGTGCGCTCGCAGCTGCCCCCGTTTGCGGTGCCGAGGTTGAGGTCGGGCAGCAGGCCGTCAAAGAACCGCGGTACCCGGGATTTAATTGAATGGGCATCCCACAGCAGGGCATAGCCGAATTTATGCTTTATCCGCTCAAGCTCGATCCGGATTTTATCATGGTAAGGCTGCCAGTAAAGCTCTTTCCGGTGCTGAATTTCTGCGGAGTCCGGTTGCTGTCCTGCCCGGTAAAGCGGCTGCCCGTCAAAGGACGTCACCGGACATAACCCGGTCTCACTGTGTCCGGGATAAAGCGCCGCGCCGTCGTCCGCGCGGTTAAGGTCGATGACATAACGGCTATGGTTGGCGACAAGGCAGGAGGCGTTAAATTCATTCAGGAAATTATACAGGATATCAACATCCCAGTCGGTATCGGCAATCCGGCGGCCGTTCGCCGTTAATTTCGCGCCAATTTCCGCGCTCAGCCGGGTACCGGCATGGGGGACCGTGACCAGCAGCGGACCATCGCCCGGACTGAAACGGTAAGCCCCCATGATCACCGCTTTCCTGACGGCAGAATATCCATAACCGGGCCGGAGAAAACCCCGTCACTGACCAAGCGGGTTACCGCCTCGATATCCGGGGCAAAATAGCGGTCCCGGTCGTAATAATTGACTTTCCCGCGGATTTTGCCGTGCATTTGCTGCAGGATGGCAGAGGTTTTCTTCGGCGCGCGCAGGTCAACCCCCTGAGCGGCGGCCAGCAGTTCAATGGCAATGACGGTGGCACTGTTAAAGGCCATATCACCCAGCCGTCGCGCGCCAAAGGTCGCCATGCTGACATGATCCTCCTGATTGGCGCTGGTCGGGATGCTGTCAACGCTTGACGGATGGGCGAGGGTTTTGTTTTCCGATACAAGCGCCGCCGCCGTCACCTGGGCAATCATAAAGCCGGAATTTACCCCGCTGTTTTTCACCAGAAACGCTGGCAGATCGCTCATGGCCGGATCAATCAGCACCGCGACCCGTCGTTCCGAGATCGCGGCAATTTCGCTGATGGCAAGGGCCAGACTGTCGGCGGCAAACGCCACCGGCTCGGCGTGAAAATTACCACCGGACAGGACATCACCGCAGTCAAATATCAACGGCTTGTCGGTGGTGGCATTGGCTTCAATTTCCAGCGTGCACGCGGCATTATTGATAATATCAAGGCACGCCCCCATCACCTGAGGCTGACAGCGCAGCGAATAGGGGTCCTGTACCTTGGCACAATCCGCGTGGGATTTCATGATGCCGCTGCCTTTGAGCAGGGCGAGATATTTTGGTGCCACGGTCATCTGGCCGGGCTGGCGGCGGGCGGCATGAATGCGCGGATCAAACGGGGTGCGGCTCGCCATCAGCGCCTCAATGCTCATCGCGCCGGCAACCACGGCGGCGGCAAAAATATCTTCGGCCTGAAACAGTCCGGCAAGCGCGAGCGCGGTCGAGACCTGAGTGCCGTTGAGAAAGGCCAGCCCCTCCTTGGCCCCGAGGGTGATCGGCGACAGGCCGCTTTTTTTCAACGCGTCCGCCGCCAGAATTTTCCTGCCATCCATCCTGACATAGCCTTCACCCATCAACGGCAAGGTCATATGGGCCAGCGGCGCCAGATCGCCCGACGCCCCGACCGAGCCTTTTTCCGGGATGCAGGCGATCAGCCCGGCATTGACAAAATCAATCAGCGCCCGGATGGTGCCAACGCGGATGCCGGAATATCCCTGAGAGAGGCTGGATATTTTCAAGGCATAAATCAGCCGGACCACATTATCCGGCAGGAATTTGCCAACCCCGGTGCTGTGGCTGAGCACCAGATTTTTCTGCAACTCCTCCAGCTTGTCGTCGGCAATGCCGGTACGGGCCAAAAGGCCAAATCCGGTGTTGATGCCATAAGCGGTCTGTCCCCGGGCGATAATATCCTCAACCATATCCCGCGAGCGTTCGATTGCCGGAATGGCGCTATTATCCAGCCTTATTTGCAGTGGATTACGGTAAAGTATTCGTAAATCCGCCAGTGACATTTCACCGGGATGGAGGGTAAAGACAGTGTCACTAATATGGCTCATATCGTCATCCCTATCCCGTAATCATCGGCAGATCAAGGCCGTTTTCGCGCGCGCAGTCAATGGCAATATCATAGCCCGCATCCGCGTGACGCATGACGCCTGTTGCCGGATCATTCCATAATACCCGGCCCAGTTTTTCAGCGGCTTCATCGCTGCCGTCGGCAACGATCACCAGACCGGCATGCTGGGAATAGCCGATACCGACGCCGCCGCCGTGATGAAAGCTGACCCATGTGGCACCGCTCGCGGTATTGAGTAATGCATTGAGCAGCGGCCAGTCGGAGACCGCGTCCGAACCGTCTTTCATATTTTCGGTTTCGCGGTTCGGGCTTGCGACCGACCCACTGTCGAGATGATCGCGGCCAATAACCACCGGTGCTTTCAGCTCACCGGACCGGACCATTTCATTGAAGGCGAGACCGAGCCGGTGACGCTCACCCAGACCGACCCAGCAAATCCGTGCCGGTAGCCCCTGAAACGCAATCCGTTCCTGTGCCAGATCAAGCCAGTTATGCAGACCGGGATTATCCGGGATCAGCTCCTTGACCTTCCGATCGGTCTTATAAATGTCTTCCGGGTCACCGCTGAGCGCCACCCAGCGGAACGGGCCGATGCCCCGGCAGAATAATGGCCGGACATAGGCCGGGACAAATCCCGGAAAATCAAAGGCATTCTCAACCCCCTGATCAAAGGCGACCTGACGGATATTATTGCCGTAATCAAAGGTCGGAATGCCGATGTCATGATAGTGGAGCATGGCGCGGACATGAACCGCCATCGCCGCCTTTGCCGCCACCTCAACCGCCTTTGGATCACTTTCCCGTTTGCTTTGCCATTGATCCACCGTCCAGCCGATCGGTAGATAGCCATTGGCAGGATCATGGGCCGAGGTCTGGTCGGTGACCGCATCCGGCCGGATGCCGCGCCTGATCATCTCCGGCATGATCTCTGCGGCATTGCCGAGCAGGCCGACCGAAACCGGCTTGCCGGTCAGGGTCGCCTGCGTGATCATATCAATCGCCTGCTCTATACTGTCGGCTCTGTGGTCGAGATAGCCGGTGGCAATCCGGGCGGCAATCCGGTCCGGCTGACATTCAATCGCAATCATGCTGGCCCCGGCCATGGTCGCGGCCAGCGGTTGGGCACCGCCCATGCCGCCAAGACCCGCCGTCAATATCCATTTGCCGCCGAGGCTGCCGCCAAAATGCTGTCGGCCCATTTCGACAAAGGTTTCATAGGTCCCCTGAACAATGCCCTGACTGCCGATATAGATCCAACTACCCGCAGTCATCTGGCCGTACATCATCAGGCCTTTTTTATCGAGGTCATTAAAATGATCCCAGGTGGCCCAGTGCGGTACCAGATTTGAATTGGCGATCAACACGCGCGGAGCATTTTTGTGAGTGCGGAAGACGCCGACCGGTTTGCCGCTCTGGATCAGCAGGGTCTGATCCTGTTCAAGCTGTTTCAGGCTGGCAATAATCTGGTCATAACAGGCCCAGTTGCGCGCCGCCCGGCCAATACCGCCATACACCACCAGCGATTCCGGATGTTCGGCCACCGCCGGGTCAAGGTTATTCATCAGCATGCGCATCGGGGCCTCGGTCGCCCAGCTTTTGGCGGTGAGGGTGGTGCCGGTCGGCGCGGTGATTATACGGGAATTAATCCGGTCAGTCATCTGGTATAAACCTGTCTATACAATGGGGCTTCTACTATTGACATTTTTGGCCGGAAAATCAAATAAAAAAGCCAGAGCGGGCCGTTTCATGCTAGAATTATCGTGGAATGAAGACCAAGGAATATTTATATGATGAAATCAGGCACAGAATGGGACCGGCTGTGGCAGGACGTCACCCTGCTGACCATGGTCGGGGGGGATCAGCCTTATGGTATGATAGCGGACGGTGCGATTGCGGTGCATGCGGGCCGGATTGACTGGATCGGCCGGGCGCAGGATTTACCGGCACTTTCCGCTGATGTCGAGGTTATTTCCGCTGGCGGGAGCTATCTCACTCCGGGGTTGATCGACTGTCACACCCATCTGGTTTATGGCGGCAGCCGGGTTATGGAATTTGAGCAACGGCTGCACGGGGCAAGCTACGCCGATATTGCCCGTGACGGTGGCGGCATCCTGTCAACGGTGCGTGCGACCCGGGCGGCGAGCGCGGCGGATTTATATGATTTGGCCAAAAAGCGTCTGACCCGGCTGTGCCACAGCGGCGTGACCACGGTCGAGATCAAATCGGGCTACGGTCTTGATATCGAAACCGAACTGAAAATGCTCAGAGTGGCGCGAAAATTAGGGTCAGGGGCCGATGTTGATGTGGTGACGACTTTCCTTGGCGCCCACGCCTTGCCGCCGGAATTTGCCGGTGATGCCGACGGTTATCTGAATTATGTCAGCACTGATATGCTCGATGCGGTGGTCCGGGAAAATCTCGCCGATGCGGTCGATGGCTTTTGTGAGGAGATTGCCTTTAGCGCCGATCAGTTGGAGGATTTACTGAGCCGGGCGGGGGAACACGGCCTTGATATTAAACTGCATGCGGATCAATTGACCAATGGTGGCGGCGCTACGCTCGCGGCACAGTATCGGGCGCTGTCAGCGGATCATCTGGAATATATTGACGAGGACGGTGTGCGCGCGATGGCGGCTTCGGGTACGGTGGCGGTGCTGCTGCCCGGGGCGTTTTACAGCCTGCGTGACGATCATTGCC
>JAADGA010000075.1 GCA_013152615.1 Alphaproteobacteria bacterium | reverse complement strand
CCGCGCCGGGCATCCCTGAGGACGATGTCCTCCGCACCGCCACCGCCGCTGAAATCACCGGCGGAGAAAAGCTCGACCCCGGTTACTTTCAGTTGGGTACTGGTGACGGACCCCTTGTAGCGGCTGTTGTAACCGGCCATGAATCCAGCCAGCGCCCGGCCCATTTCATAAAGCGGCGCCACCAGACCATAAACCCGGCCGCGATGGTCGACACATTCGCCGACCGCAAATATATCCGGGTCAGAGGTCTGGAGATGATCATTGACGACAATACCGCGATTGCAGTCAAGACCAGCTGCTTTGGCCAGGGCAATATTGGGGCGGATCCCAACCGCCATAACCACCAGATCGGCGGGGATTTCGCGACCATCGGCCAGCAGCACCGCCCGAACATGACCATCGCCGATTATTTCTCTGCTGTTGGCCCCGGTCAGGATGGTAATATCCCGGCTTTCCAGTTCAGAGCGCAGGAGGTAGCCTGCCGCCTCATCGAGTTGGCGTTCCATCAGGCTGTCAGCGAGATGAATGACCGTCACCTTCATGCCGTTATGTTTCAGCCCGTGGGCGGCTTCCAGTCCCAAAAGCCCGCCGCCGATCACCACCGCATTTTTGCCGGTTTTTGCCGCCGCGATCATCTGATCAACATCTTTTATATTGCGGAAGGTAACAATACCGTCGAGGTCACACCCGGCAACCGGAATGATAACAGGGTCAGAACCGGTGGCAATCCACAAGATATCATAGGGGGTAATCCGGTCACGGTCACTGGTGATGGTTTTGTCCGACCGGTTGAGGCTGACAATGCTCTCCCCTGAAAACAGGGTGATATCATTGTCATCATACCACGCGCGGTCATTAATGATGATATCGTCAAATTTCTGTTCCCCGGCCAGCAGCGGCGACAGCATAATCCGGTTATAATTGACCTGCGGTTCAGCCCCGAAAACACTGACGTCAAATTGCTCGGGAACCAGTTTTAACAGTTCCTCCAATGCCCTCATCCCGGCCATACCGTTACCGATAATGACAAGTTTCTTTTTCATGCCGTTCTCTTTTACTCTTGAATATGCTGATCATCACCATACTGCCCCCATCAAGAGCAAGCTTTATGCCAGATTACCCAATCGCTTTATTTCCAACAGATTCCGCCATCTTTCCGGATTGTCATGATCCATTATTTCTCAATTATTGGGCAGCTGCACAGAGAGAAGATTAATTAATAGGCAAAAGATATTATTGATTAAAATTAAGGCTTTTGCGGAAATTGGCTAAAAATAGCTTGCACTCTCTTAATATATCTATAAAACTAGTTATATGGATACTATGAAGGTTATTGCAGCATTAAGTGCGCTGGCACAGGAAAACCGGCTGGCGATTTTTCGCCTGCTGATAGAAGTCGCACCCGAGGGCATGATGGTCGGTGCCATTGGCGCTCATATGGCAATGCCGGCCGCCACCCTGTCTTTCCATCTGGATAAGCTCAGGCAGGCCGGACTGGTAACCAGCCACCGCACGGGCCGGGCCAATATTTACCGCGCCAATTATGACACTCTGGTCGACACCATAAAATATCTTACCGAAAACTGCTGCAAGGATAGTGAACAGATGCCCTGCCATATCATCATTAAAGATAAGAGGACGGATTGCTGATGGCACAAAAACGCCTTTCCTTTCTGGATAGATATTTAACCTTCTGGATTGTGGTTGCGATGGCGTCCGGCGTGATTGCCGGTCGCGTCTTTACCGGCCTGCCTGAATGGCTGGACAGCCTGAGCATTGGCACCACCAATATCCCGATTGCCATTGGCCTGATTCTGATGATGTATCCGCCACTGGCGAAAGTGCATTATGACAAATTACCCAAAGTCTTTCAGGACAAGCGTATTCTGCTGCTGTCGCTGATACAGAACTGGCTGATCGGGCCGGTGCTGATGTTTGTCCTTGCCATAACCTTTCTGGCGGATTATCCGGCCTATATGACCGGGCTGATCCTGATCGGTCTGGCGCGCTGTATCGCCATGGTCATTGTCTGGAACCAGCTGGCCGGTGGCAGCCGGGAATATGCGGCGGCACTGGTGGCGTTTAACAGTATTTTCCAAATCCTGTTCTTCAGTGTCTATGCGTGGTTCTTCATGTCGGTACTGCCGGAGTTTCTGGGTCTTGAAGGGCAAATCATCGATGTCAGTTTTGCCATGATTGCCCAATCGGTAATGATTTATCTCGGCATTCCCTTTCTGGCCGGATTTCTTACCCGGAAACTGCTTGTCAAACATAAAGGCAGCGATTGGTACAAAAGAAAATTCGAACCGCGCATCAGTCCCATTACCCTGATAGCCCTGTTATTTACCATCGTGGCCATGTTCAGCCTCAAGGGGGGGATGGTGTTGCAACTGCCGCTGGATGTGCTGCGCATAGCGATCCCGCTGGCTATTTATTTCATCGTCATGTTCCTGATCAGTTTTGCCATGGGCAAATGGATCGGTGCCGATTATCCGCGCACGGCCTCGATCGCCTTTACCGCCGCCAGTAATAATTTCGAATTGGCGCTCGCGGTGGCGATTACCGCCTTCGGCCTCGCCTCCCCGGTTGCCTTTGCCACCGTGATCGGGCCGCTGGTGGAGGTGCCGGTGCTGATTTCGCTGGTCAGTGTCGCCCTGTGGCTGAAACGCCACTGGTTTGGCGAACCGGAGGAATTTACCGAACAGAAAAAACAGGTATGAAAACCATTCTTTTCCTTTGTGTCGCCAACAGCGCCCGCAGCCAAATGGCGCAAGGTCTGGCCCGGCAGCTCTTTGGTCAGCATATTACGGCTCTGAGTGCCGGTTCCGCGCCTTCGGGACAGGTAAATCCATTGGCCGTTCAGGCAATGAAAGCCGCCGGTATTGATATTAGCCGCCACCGGTCAAAATCTGTTGATGATATTGATCTGTCGACGGTTGATCTGGCCATTACCCTGTGTGCCGAAGAAGTATGCCCCGCTGTCGCCGGAAAATTCTCCCGCCTGCACTGGCCGGTCGACGACCCGGTAATATTCAACACGCCCGCGGCATTTAATCGCGCCCGCGACCGGATCAAGCACTATTTGATGGATAATATGCCCCCGGATTATCCGCTGTAAAGAGGCCCGCAAGCCGCGCCTCTGCGATCACATAAAACCCTGTCATCTTCCGTTAATCATACCGGCACGAACTATAAAAGCTTAACTATTAGGCATGAAACCTCATTGGCTAAAATATAGGCGGCCCAGAATTGCAATCCGGCATTGGTCAGCGACCTTACCGGCAGGGATTTTAGTGAGAAACCCCCGGGGAATCTTCCTTTAAAGCTTAAAAAATCAAATTTTATTGCGGCGCAGCATTAATGGCACATTATTTGCTCTGACAAGGCAGGGGGCGGAATAAGCCAATTATGGCCGGGTATTTTAAGACGGTGTTAAAGGAGTAGGGTAATGTCGGGATCATCATCGGGGGTGGCGCTGTTCTCTTTCAGCGGTCAGAGCAAAATATTACATCTTTCATGGCTGGCCTTTTTTATCAGTTTTGCCGTCTGGTTCAATCACGCACCGTTAATGGCGATGATCCGGGATGATTTCAGCCTGAATAAACAACAGGTTACCGCCATTTTGATTTTGAATGTCGCGCTGACTATTCCGGCACGGGTGATAATCGGCATGTTTGTTGACCGGTTCGGCCCGCGGGCGGTCTATGCCGCGTTGCTGGTTATTTCCGGTTTTCTCAGTTTTTTCTTTGCTGCCGCCACCTCATTTGAAATGCTGGCACTGGCCCGCTTTCTGATGGGATTTGTCGGCGCGGGCTTTGTTATCGGCATTCGCCTGATCAGTGAATGGTATCCGGCCAAAACTGTGGGGCTGGCAGAGGGGATTTATGGCGGCTGGGGTAATTTCGGCTCGGCGGCGGCGGCCTTTTCCCTACCGGCACTGGCGCTGATGTTTGGCGGCGCGGAGGGCTGGCGTTACGCCGTCGGGATCACCGGGGTGATCTCCCTGATTTACGCGGTTGTTTTTTACCTGAATATCAGGAATACGCCGGACGGGACGCCTTATTCCAAGCCTGAAAAAGTCGGGGCGATGGCAATCAGCAGCCACCGTGACCTTGTCCTTTATATCATCATGAAGGCACCGTTATTTTTAACTCTGGCGCTGTTGACCTGGAAGCTCGGACCGCAGAATCTGGTTATTCTCGGGTCCACAACAACCTCGTTCATCTATGGATTCCTGCTGATTTTGTTCCTGTATCAGCTCCATCATATTTTCAAGGTAAATAAACCAAATCTGACCCGGGGCGTAGCACCACGGCAGCGTTATAAATTCAAGCAGGTAGCAATTCTTGATCTGGCCTATCTGGTGACATTTGGCTCTGAGCTTGCGGTAATATCAATGTTGCCGCTGTTTTTTATGGATATGTTCAGCCTGTCGGCGGTGCAGGCCGGGATGGTTGCGGCAAGCTTTGCCTTTATGAATTTGGTCGCCCGGCCCTGCGGCGGATTTTTCAGTGATAAATTCGGTCGCAAGAAATCATTGATGATCATGTTAACCGGTCTGGCGACGGGATATTTTATCATGGCGCAAATTACTTCCGGCTGGTATTTGCCGCTGGCCATTGGTGCCACCATGTTGTGTTCTTTCTTTGTCCAGGCCGGAGAGGGCGCTGTTTTTGCGACCGTTCCGCTGATCCGGCGACCCATGACCGGACAGATTGCTGGCATGGTCGGGGCTTATGGCAATGTTGGCGCAGTGTGTTTCCTGATCGTTTTTTCCTTCATCTCACCGTCACTGTTTTTTATGGTGATCGGCGGGAGTGCCATTGTTACTTTTATAATCGTCGCGGCCTTTATGGATGAACCAGCGGGTGAAAGTACCGAACTGCTCCCTGAGGGCGCCACCTCTTTGTCGACATACTGAATTTATTTGCATGACGAGGGCAAGGATATTTCCCCTCCCCTGCCATGGTAATTCTTCAGAAGCCATTTACCTTGTTTCCATGTTCCCCAGCCATGTCCCGCGTGGCGTCACGTCGGGGCGAGCCGTTTAAATACTGTAATTTTAAACAGTATAAAAACTATTCCTGTACCGACGGCAAAACCGGCATGAAGCAGCCAGAAATTGGTTGTCGACATGGTTTCATAGAAACTGCCAATCCAGCCAACCATCATATTGCCAAAGAAAAAGGCGAGAAAATACAGCCCGATAACGGTGGCATTGATGGCTTTGGGGGCCAGTCTGGCAAACAGGGCAAGGCTCACCGGCAGGATATGGGCAAAGGCTATACTGTTAATAACATGGAACATAACCGGCCAGAACAGGCCGATTTTATCACCGGCAGGCGTCATCGCAGCAATAAACAGGCACATCATCCCGAGGAATGAAAACACCGACCCAATGATAATTTTGGTAAGCTCATCCGGCTCTTTCCAATGTTTGCCATACCAGCGATAGAACAGGGCGACAATGGCCAGAAAACTGACACTGACGACACTGTCCAGGGTAATCAGCCAAGTTGTCGGCAGCCGCGTGCCGAAAAATACCAGATCAAACCGGTCATTGGCCCACACCAGATAGGCATTAAATATCTGATTATTGGGAATGATCGCCACCGCCAGCACCGGAATAAGAATAAGCAGCGACACCAGAGCCAGCCGTTCCTGAGCGGTGAATTTCTTTGATTTTTTAGTGGGATCTTTACGGAGCCTTGGTTTGAAATGCTCACGCGGGAGGTACTTCTGGCCGGATAAATAGATGACAAGCCCAACCAGCATCCCGACCCCGGCCGCGCCAAAGCCCCAGTGCCAGCCGACTTTTTCGCCAAGGGTGCCAACCACGAGCGGCGCCAGAATAACGCCGGCGTTAATGCCAAGATAAAAAATCTGAAAGGCATCGGCCCGGCGCAGGTCGCCCGGCTTATACAGTGCGCTGACCTGACTGGAGATATTACCTTTCAACAGCCCGCTACCGATCACCAGCGCCAGCAGCGCAAAGAGAAAAGAGGATTCGAATGCCATCAGGAAGTGACCGAGCGCCATCGTCACCGCCCCGAGAATTACCGTGCGCCGCTTGCCCAGCATCCGATCCGCGATAAATCCGCCCAGAATCGGCGTAAGATAAACGAGTGCGGTATAGGTGCCAAAAATTTCCGACGCCAGCGCCTGCCCGCTGACATTGCCAAAAAGATGGCGGAAACTATTGAAAAAAACTATATTTTCAATGTGGCCCGGCAAGAATAACAAATTTATCATATAGAGGACCAGAAGCGCCTGCATACCATAAAATGAAAAACGCTCCCATGCTTCGGTAAAAGCAAGGTAAGCCAGCCCCTTGGGGTGGCCGAGAAAGGCGCGATCATTCACATCATAGGGGGGGGCATCAGACGCGGTTGCGGAAACTACCATAATTTTTACTCTCTGGTTAAAACATATCCTTACTTACTACGTAAATCACTCATGGCAAAGGATAAACACACCGGGCTCCCGGATATTACATCTATCGCGCCAGCCGCCGCCAAAAGCAGGAAACGGCAGAATTTATCAGCTCAAAATTCCGTTATGCAGGGTGACGCTGCGGTCCATTTTTCTGGCGAGGGTGATGTTATGGGTGGCGATCAGGGCGGCGATACCTTCATCACGTGACAGGCGCAACAGTTCCGTCATCACGCTATTGCCAGTGGCCTCATCGAGATTGCCGGTCGGCTCGTCCGCCAGCAGGATTTTCGGATGATTTATCAGGGCGCGGGCAATGGCGACCCGCTGCTGTTCACCGCCGGACAATTCGGCGGGCCGATGATCAAGGCGCGACCCCAGCCCGAGCTTCTCCAGCATCTCCCGGGCATGCTTTCTGGCTTTTCCCCTGGATATTCCGGCAATGATTTGTGGCAGGATAACATTTTCCAGTGCGGTAAATTCCGGCAGCAAATGGTGAATTTGATAAATAAATCCAATATCATAGCGACGGATACGGGTGCGGCGGTTATCGGACAGGGCGCTACAGGCAAGGCCATCGACAATCACTTCGCCGTCAATCCTGCCGTCAAGCAGACCGGCGATCTGAAGCAGGGTCGATTTGCCCGACCCCGACGCGCCGACAAGCGACAACCACCTCCGCCGTTTTCAGGGTGAAATTCACCCCCTTCAGGATATGCAGATCCTTCTCCCCCTGAATAAAATGGCGGTGAATATCCTGTAATTCCAGAATCTTTTTGCTCATATTTCCCCCCTACTCATAGCGTAACGACTGTACCGGATCGACTTTTGCCGCCCGCCACGCCGGCAGCAGGGTCGCGAGGAAGCTTAAGCCCAGAGCGACAACCACCACAATCACCACCTCCTGCTCATTAACCACCGACGGAATTTCAGACAGAAAGCGCACCTTGCCGTCCCACAGGCTAAGCCCGGTCATACGCTCGATAAAATCGAGTATTGCCTGAACATTATAGGCAATCGCCAGCCCCAGAATAGTGCCAAGGGCGGTGCCGATCACACCGATACAGGAGCCGACAATGAAAAATATCCGCATAATGGAACTGCTCGACACCCCGATAGTGCGCAAAATAGCGACATCGCGGGTCTTGTTTTTCACCATCATGATCATGGTTGAAATGATATTGAATACCGCCACCAGAATGATAAACGACAGGATGATGAACATCACATTGCGTTCCACCTGCAGTGCGTTAAAGAAACTGCGGTTGAGGATGCGCCAGTCAACCAGCCGTCCGCCCGGCCCGAACTGACGGGTAACATTTTGCACCGTATCAAACATTTTGGTGATCAAATCCGGATTGGTCAGGCTGATTTCCAGCCCGCCGACCTGATTGCCATACTGAAAATAGCGCTGGGCCTGCCTCAACGGCATGAAGAAATAGCCAAGATCATAATTATATTCACCAACCTCAAAGACGGCGACGATCTTGTAGCTGGCGATGCGCGGCACGGTGCCAAACGGGGTCACCCGGCCACGCGGCGTGATCAATGTCACCCGGTCACCGGGCACAAGGTTATATTTATCCGCCAGCCGCTTGCCAATGACAATATCGTCATCACCCTTGCCAAAATCAGCCAGCGTCCCCTGCTTGATATTATCGGCAATCAGCGGCATCTGGCGGATATCCCCCGGCCTGATGCCGCGCACCAGCGCCGGTACGCTGTAACTGCCAAAAGTCGCGAGCGCATTGCCCTCGATAATCGGCAGGACGCTGACGACATTTTTAACTTTTTTCAGCCGCGCCACCGCCGCGTCATAATCGCTCATCCGCCCGCCCGCAGGCTGATAGAGCATGTGACCGTTAAAGCCGATAACCTTGTCGAGCAGATCCTGACGAAAGCCGTTCATCACCGACATGGTGACAATCAACACCATCACTCCGATGGTGATGCCAAGCAGGGAAAATAGCGCCACCAGAGTGACAAAGCCCTCATTGCTCCTGATTTTCAGATAGCGCATCGCCACCATCCACTCATAGGCCCTGAACATATCCTATGCCCCCAGTTTTCCGAGGGCAGCCGCTATCGACAACTGCTCGCGCGCGCCCGTTGCCCGGCATTTCAGCTCGACCAGCGCATTTTTCAGCCCCCGGGGACCAACAATCAACTGCCACGGCAGGCCGATCAAATCCATATCGGCAAATTTACCGCCAGCACCAATATTGCGGTCATCATATAATACTTCAACCCCGGCCTGTGTCAGCCGGTGATAGAGATCATCGCACGCCGCCGTGCAACCGTCGTCTTTGACCCGCAGGTTGATCAGACCGACTTTATAAGGGGCGACCGCCTCGGGCCAGATAATGCCATCGTCATCATGACCGGCCTCAATCAGCGCCCCGACCAGACGCGAGACCCCGATACCATATGATCCCATCTCCACCGGGGTAAGCTTACCGTCCGGCCCGGCAACGGTTGCCTTCATCGCTGCGGAATATTTGGTGCCAAAAAAGAAAATATGGCCGACTTCAATCCCCTTTGCGGTACGCAAATCCTCCGGGGCCACCGGACAATTTTTCGGGTCATGCTTTTCCTCCTCCATCGCATAGAGGCCCTGTAATTTTTCAATGGTTGCCGGCGCGATGTCACCGCTCAGGCTGCTCAGTTCAAAATCCTCAATCGCCTTGTCATAATAGAGCGTGCTTTCGCCGGTTTCCGCCAGAATCTGAAATTCATGGCTGAGGTCGCCGCCGATAGCCCCGGTATCGGCCCTGACCGGGATTGCCACCAGCCCGAGACGGGCAAAGGTCCGCAGATAAGCGACATACATTTTGTTATAGGAAAGCCGCCCGGCCTCCGCGTCGATGTCAAAGCTGTAATTATCCTTCATCAGGAACTCACGGCCGCGCATGATGCCAAAGCGCGGGCGGATTTCATCGCGGAATTTCCACTGGATATGATAGAGCATTTTCGGCAGGTCTTTATAGGAATTGATATTGCTCCGGAACAGATCGGTTACCATTTCCTCATTGGTCGGACCATAAAGCATTTCACGGCCATGGCGGTCACTGATGCGCAGCATTTCCTTGCCGTAAGCGTCATAACGACCGCTTTCCTGCCACAACTCCGCCGACTGAATGGTTGGCATCAGGATTTCCTGCGCCCCGGCCCGGTCCTGTTCCTCACGCACGATCTGCTCGATCTTGCGCAACACCCGAAGCCCGAGCGGCAGCCAGATATAAATCCCGGCACTGGCCTGCCTAATCAGTCCGGCACGCAGCATCAGGCGGTGAGAGCTAACCTGGGCCTCCGCCGGGTTCTCCCTCAGGGTCGGCATAAAACAGGATGAAAGACGCATATTAAAAAACCTTTATGACGTAAATTATGCCGTTTTTATAACCGTCTCGCCCGGTTATTACCAGATCGTTAATGGTGTTTTTTGTTTTGCAGGCAAAATTGATACAGTTTTGTTTGCTGTGGCGCCGCCAGCGGTTTGCCGTCAAGGGTTACCGTGCCGTTCTTGATAACAATCCTGCCCAGATCCATCCGGCCCCTGAGACCACGCCCGAAAGCAGAGTGGCCGCGAAACTGTTTTAAAGTTTTTTTACCGGCCCGGCTTTGCCTGGCTATATCGAGAATCAGCTGGAAAGAAATCTGGTCTTTTAACCCGAGATTTGGCGTGGGCGACAAATCAGCCGGTTTTACCGCCCGCCCCCGCACGTCCACCCCGGCCTTGTAGGTGACGTCATTCGCGGCAATATAGGCGGTCAGCCGCCGACAGGACTCAACCGTTACCACCGCTTTGCTTTCGGCGGAAACACTTGGAAATATTAAGATTTTGTTAATAATTAATGTTGCAAAAATACATCGCCACATGATGTTTTCTCCCGCAATCCCTGCAATTCCCCGGAATATCCCTGTAACAGCCTTGGTTAACCAGCATCCCATACATGTGTGTTTTTTGCAACAGATGTTGATAAATTTATCCAAACCTGATTTTTATTGATGACAACCACAATAAGCCGGCCTATTATAGCAATCGAACGTGAGGCCCAAGTCAGGGGAGGGAAAAACTACACCCCGTCGAAAAAATAAATAATTATATCGACCAAAAATAATTTAAAAAATTTAAAAAGCAAGACTGGTGATTCAGTCTTGCTTTTTCGTTATGCCGACTCTTCTGCTTGTGATTGACGCTCCGGCTGGCTTTTTACCCGG
The DNA here is from genome assembly GCA_013152615.1 of Alphaproteobacteria bacterium. Taxonomy (GTDB): domain Bacteria; phylum Pseudomonadota; class Alphaproteobacteria; order Sphingomonadales; family Emcibacteraceae; genus Paremcibacter. The sequence continues at coordinate 1,897 of JAADGA010000075.1, read as the reverse complement.
ACGACTGTTTTTTTTCACAAACGGCTGGTTTCACCAACGATTGATTTCACAAGCGGCTGGCTTTTTTTCACATTTTCACAAACGGCTGGCTTTTTTCACGGACGGCTGGCGAACAGACCAGTTTTCTTTCAGTTCCCGCCTGACGCCAGCCAGAATCCTGACCAAATCGTTAATCACAGCAGAAACGACATCAGCGCCCTAGGTGGTATCGACATTCAGGCTGGGGTCCTGACCCTTATGTATCTCTGAAGTGCTAAATATTCTCGCCCTTGAGGAGTTTTGGCAGTTTGCCAATGGTGCCGCGGGCGTGGCGCATGAAGAATTTCTTCAGGGGCGGAATTTCACCGACAAGTCCCAGTCCGGCAGCACGGGCAAGACGAATCGGGGTAATATCATTGGAAAATAACCGGGTCAGCACATCCATACCCCCGGCCAGAATATTATTGTCACCGCGCCGCCAGCGCCGATAGCGTTCCAGCGTGGCTTTCGACCCGATATCCGCCCCCAGACGGCGAGCATCAACAAGGACCTCGGCAAGGGCGGCAATATCGCGCAGGCCCAGGTTAAACCCCTGCCCGGCAATCGGATGAATCCCATGCGCCGCATCCCCGATCAGGCAAAAACGTTGCGCCAGATAATCATCCGCCAATTGAGCGCTGAGCGGATATGACCAGCGTTTGCCCTGATGGCTGACCGTGCCGAGGAAATCACCAAATTTCTTTGTCAGCTCCGCATCAAACCCGGCATCCGACAGCCCCATAATTATTCCGGCACGCGACGGCGGTTCACACCAGACGATAGAAGACTGGCGACCCGGCAACGGCAGAATGGCGAACGGGCCGCCCGGATAAAACCGTTCATAAGCGGTGCCCCCATGATCCAGTTCATGGCGGACCGTGGTGACAATCGCCGTCTGGTTATAGTCCAGACTGTGGATTTTAATACCCATTCGGTCACGCAGCGGCGCGCGCCTGCCCTCGGCACAGACCACAAGCGTCCCGGTAATATCGCGACCACGGTCAAGGGTAAGCCGCCAGCCACCGGCAACCGGGGTTAGCGCGGTAATGTGATCAGGGCTGAACAGGGTGATATTTTCTTCTGCCGTTATGGCATCAAACAGCCCCCGGCGCAGATGACGAACCTCGACCATCTGCCCGAGCGGGCCGTCAGCGCCAAGCTCCCGGTGATCAAAATGCAGAAACAGCGGAGAATGGCCATCGGTAATGTGGATTTCTGTGATTGGCTGGGCATGGCGGCCAACCCTGTGCCATAGGCCGAGGGCCTTCAGCATCATAAAAGGCGCATAGGAAATGGCATAGGCACGACCGTCAAACTGGTCCGTCATCTGATGGGCACTATCGCCATATTCCACCAGTGCCACCGTAAAGCCATTTTGAGCCAACGCCGACGCCAGGGTCATACCGACAACACCGGCACCGGAAATAACCACATCAAATTTATCGGGGTTGGTCGGTTTCATATGTCCTTTTACCTTATCCCGGACAGAAACGGCAAATAAAATAGCTGATTAAATAATAGTCATTGCATGAATATGACTAAATTTTAGCCATGAACAATAGCTTCCACAGCATGATTTTTCGATTAGAAATTATAAATATCCCTGTTTTTCAATAGGCTAACCCAATTTCTCAAAAGTGGCACGGCTCTTGAATGATAGGCGATATCATCTGAGGAGAGAGAGGAAAAATCTATGAAAATGATAACCGCCATCATCAAGCCATTTAAACTTGATGAGGTCAGACAGGCTTTGAATGACGCCGGGGTCAATGGCCTCACCGTCAGCGAAGTCAAGGGCTATGGCCGCCAGAAGGGCCACTCAGAAATTTACCGGGGAGCAGAATATGAAATAGCCTTCGTGCCCAAGCTCCGGCTTGAA
>JAADGA010000074.1 GCA_013152615.1 Alphaproteobacteria bacterium | reverse complement strand
CTGGCAACCCGCCACCAGTCGGAGGAAAGTGCGCTGAAAGACCGGCTTGGCCATTTGATTGAGGATAGTGACCGGCTGAAAACCGGCATTCAGGAAATTGAGCACAGTCTTCTGGCGCTGCCAGCGGGAGAGGATCTGAGCGCAGAAATTCAGCTTGCCCGCCAGCAGGTTGAGGCCAAACGCAACGAACTTTCCGAAGCGCGGGTTAATCATGACAGCTTCATATGGCAACGGGATGCCCGCCGCCAGCGGCTGGATCAGATTGAGCGGGAGCAAGCGGCATGGGCGCTCAGAAGCGGAAATGTCGAAAGCCATATTAGCGATCTGCTGACCCGCCGCCGGAAAATCAGGGCCGAACTTGACCTGCTCAGCAACCGGCCGGGCGAGATTGTCGTGGAACGGCGCAAATTAAATCATCTGGTTGCGGCGGCGGAACAGGAGCGCACACAGGCGGCGAAAGCCCTGCTTGATTGTGAGGATATCATGGCGGGCCGGGACCGGGAAATCCACACTGTTCAGCAAAACCTGTCCGAGGCCCGGGAGCAGCAGGTGCGGCTGGAAACCAACCTGCAGCAGTATCAGGCTCAGGAAGTCCAGTTGAAACAACGGATACAGGATGAATTTGACTGCCAGCCCCGGCTGCTCAGGGCGCTGGCTCAGATTGAAGAGCAGCAGGAATTGCCGGAGCCGGAACAGGTCCGTCATCGTCTGGAACGGTTGAAAGCGGAACGCGAACGGCTGGGCGCGGTAAATTTGCGCGCCGAAGCCGAATTGACCGATATTCAGGCACAGCTCGACAGTTCAATCCGCGAGCGCGAGGAACTTGATGCGGCGATCAAGGCGTTGCGCCGGGCAATTTCAGACCTGAACCGCGAAGGGCGTTCACGGATTTTAACCGCTTTTGATGCGGTAAATGAGCATTTCAAACATTTGTTTACCACCCTGTTCGGTGGCGGCGAGGCCTATCTGGAGCTGACAGAATCTGATGATCCTCTGGCTGCCGGACTGGAAATTATGGCCAGTCCTCCGGGCAAGAAAATGCAGAATCTGGGCCTGCTTTCCGGCGGCGAACAGGCGTTAACGGCGCTGTCGCTGATTTTTGCGGTCTTTAAAACCAACCCGTCGCCGATCTGCGTTCTTGATGAGGTTGACGCGCCGCTTGATGATGCCAATGTCGGACGTTTCTGCGATCTTCTGGACAAGATGGTCGAAAATACCTCGACCCGCTTTCTGGTTGCCACCCATAATGCTGTTACCATGTCGCGGATGAGCCGCCTGTTCGGGGTGACGATGGCGGAACGCGGGGTTTCGCAACTGGTTTCTGTCGATCTGGAAAGTGCAGAAAGAATGCGCGACCGGGTTGAGAATTTTTCGCAGTTTTCCCATCCGGCCCGGGTGTAAAATTATTTCCGGCAAAGCGGGTGTTTTGTCGCTTGACAGGCTATAAGGCAGAAACTATGTTGCAGTCAATTTTACGGGTGCCGGATATGGGATCATGTCAATGGAGAAATCCTCACTTGAAGATTTGTCTGCCCGGGTAAAGAAAGCCCGGAAGAATATGGTGCCGGAAGACCGGCCCGCGCTTAACGATACCCAGGCCTATGGCATGGCCATGCGGCTGGTGGCGGAGTTATTATCGGGATTGTTTGTCGGCTTTGTAATTGGCTGGTTCCTTGATAAATGGCTGGGAACGAAGCCGTGGCTGTTGATAACATTTATTTTCCTGGGCTTGTGCGCCGGGATTTTTAATGTGATGCGGGCGGCAAAGCAGATCGAGGCGGCCGCAGCGCGTAAACGGCGACAGAAGACTGAAGGTAACGAAGGATAAGGATGTGGTGGAAGGCCCGCTTGCCCAATTTGAAATAACGACGCTGATCCCGATTACTATCGGCGGTCACGATGTTTCTTTCACCAATTCATCGCTTTTTATGGCGCTGGCGGTGCTGGGCGTTATGTTCTTTATGGTCGCAGGAATGCGCAAGGGGTCATTGGTGCCGGGCCGTTGGCAGCTCTGTGTCGAGGTCTGTTACGAATTTGTCGCCAATATGCTCCATGATGCGGCGGGCCGTGATGCCCGCAAGTATTTCCCGTTCATATTTACCCTGTTCATGTTCATTCTGTTTGCCAATCTGCTTGGTTTGGTGCCGTTCGTCGGTTTCGCCTTTACCAGCCACATTATTGTAACCTTCGCAATGGCGATTTTCGTCTTTGTCGGGGTGACGCTGATCGGTCTGGCCAAGCACGGCTTTAAATTTTTTAATCTTTTTATCCCGAAGGGCGCGCCGAAGGCTTTGTTGCCCTTGCTGGTGGTGATTGAGATCGTGTCATATCTCACCCGTCCGATCAGTCTTTCGGTGCGGTTATTTGCCAATATGGTAGCGGGCCATACCATGCTCGAAGTATTTGGCGGTTTTGTGGTGGCGCTTGGGGTATTCGGGGTGGCTCCCTTTGCCTTCATCGTGGTATTGATCAGTCTGGAATTGCTGGTGGCGGTGTTGCAGGCCTATGTCTTTGCCATTCTGACATGTCTGTATTTGAATGATGCCCTGAATCTGCATTAAGCGGTAACGGGATAATATTAAGTGTAATATCTGGTTTAGAAAACAAGAGGAAATTAAAATGGATGTAGAAGCAGCAAGAATGATCGGGGCCGGACTGGCGTCAATAGCCCTGATCGGGGCCGGGGTCGGTATCGGTACTATTTTTGGCCATTATCTCTCCGCCGCTATTCGTAATCCCACGGCGGCACCGCAGTTTTTTGGCCATGCCATGCTTGGTTTTGCCCTGGCCGAGGCCACCGGCCTGTTTGGTCTGGTCATTGCTTTCATTATCCTGTTCTCTTGACGGCGATTATTTTTAATTATCGCGTTCTTGATTACCAGACCTGATTCTTGCTGACGTCAAGGATTAAGGAGACAAGATAATGCCACAATTTGACCCTGCTGTTTTTCTACCCCAGATATTCTGGCTGGTAATACTTTTCGGGTTAATTTACCTGTTTATTGCCCATAGTGCCGCCCCGAAAATTACCCGGGTTCTGGAACGGCGTCAGGACCGGATCGCCTCTGATCTGGAAGAGGCCGAACGGATGCAAACGACGGCGGAACAGGTCAGAACAGATTATGATCTGGCCATGAAGGCCGCCCGGGCCACCGCCGCATCAATGGTCGCGCAGAAAAGAAATGCGATCAAGGCTGAAATGGAAACGGAATATAACCAGCTGAGCGGCGAACTGGCGGCGGAAGCGGCGCTGGCGGAACAAAAAATTATTGTGGCCAGAGACAAGGCCCTTGATGATATCAGGGCGGTGTCTGTTGACGTCTGTCAGGATATTATCCAGACTGTTTCCGGCCTTGATCTTGATGAAAAAATCATTAGCGTTTCGGTGAACAGCCGGTTTGATATGATGAAGGAGACGGCCAATGGCTGATGGCGAAGGTCATGTTGCAATTGTAGTTGATGGCAGTCTCAACCCGGATGGTCATGTCGTCTGGTATATGGAATCCGAATTCTGGGTAGGGATGGCGATCATTACTTTCTTCCTGTTGATGGTATGGAAGAAAATACCGGCGATGCTTGGCCGGATGCTTGATGGAAAAATAGATGAGATAGCAGCACAGCTTGACAATGCCCAGACTTTGCGGGTCGAGGCTTCTGCGCTGCTGGCAAAATATCAGAAGGATCAGTGCAACGCTGAAAAACTGGCGGCAGATATGATTGTGCAGGCGGAAGCGGAGGCAAAGCTGCTGGCGCGTGAGGCTGCGGACCGGATCGCGGAGATGACCCGGCGCCGGACTGCTCTGGCGACACAGAAAATTGCTCAGGCAGAGAGCAATGCCCTGAAAGAAATTCATCAGGCAGCGATCCATATTGCCACTACCGCGGCCCGTGATCTGATTGCGGCCAATATGAAAAAAGCGGATTATGATGCCCTGATCCTGTCGGGTATTGATGCTCTTGATCCCAAAGAGCCTGCGGATGCCACGACGCGGCATTAGCGGATGCCAGAGGGCATTAAGTCAGGACCTGTCAATTAAGTCAGGACCGGTTAATTACCGCCAAGTCTGCGCGGACATGTTTTCAACCGGCTGATTTTATCATTGCTGGCCAGTCTTATCATTGCGGGCCGGTTTTATCATTGCGGACCGGTCTTTTTCAGGCTGGCGCGAATATTATCCATTTCAATCATGCGCAGCGGATAACCATTCCATTTTACTGACAGGAGGCCGGTGACGGTACCGTTCTTTTTGCCCTGAAACAGGCACGAGATGTTCTGGGGCATCGGAACCTTGTAATCGTTCCAGGCGGAAAAAGTCAGGGTGACTTTAATCTGGCCCTTGTGCGGGTTTGTTTGTGTCTGGCTATTGCCTTCGTAACTCCCGGGATGTTTCAGGCGGCCAAGGGCAATTTTCTTGCAGGTTTGAGAAGCGGGCGTCTCCGGAGTCAGAAAACTGCATGCCGCAAGGATTAATGTTAACAGGGGAATGGCCGTATATCTCAGGGAATATATAAATTTTTTCATATTGTTACCAATTATCTTCAATATTCTGCTAATCACCCTATATAATGGGTTGAGAAAAAGAAACAACGGACTGGAATAATTTATGACACGATCCCGAGTGCTGTTGCGGCTTTCAATTTTACTGCTTTTGGTGCCGGCGCAGGCGACCATGGTGCAGGCCGCCGACAGAAAAGTTCCAACCTCATGGCGACAGGTACAGCTTTCTTATGCTTCTATAGTAAAAAAAGCGGCACCGGCAGTGGTTAATATCTATACCAAGCGGGTGATAAAAGCCCGGAGTTTCTCGCCTTTTGCCAATAATCCGTTCTTTCAGAAATTCTTTGGCAATGATTTTCAGGGCACCTCGCGCCAACGGATTGAACGGTCGCTGGGTTCGGGGGTGATTGTCCGCGCGGACGGGGTGATTGTGACCAATCATCATGTGATCGGCAATGCGGACAAGATCACGGTCGCCCTGTCTGACAAACGGGAATATGACGCGAAAGTCATTCTTGATGATGAAAAGGATGATCTCGCGGTTTTGCAGATTAATATCGGCACAGAGAAGCTGCCGGTGCTGAAATTTTCCGATTCCGATTCGGTTGAGGTTGGCGACCTCGTGCTTGCCATTGGTGATCCTTTTGGCGTTGGCCAGACCGTGACCAGCGGGATTGTCTCGGCGCTGGCACGGGCGCAGGTCAATGGCCGCAATTATAAATTCTTTATCCAGACAGATGCCGCTGTTAATCCGGGCAACAGCGGCGGGGCGCTGATCGGCATGGATGGTAAATTGATTGGCATTAACACCGCGATTTTCTCACGCTCCGGCGGTTCTAACGGCATTGGTTTTGCTATTCCGGCCAATATGGTCAAGCATGTGGTTGCCTCGGCCCTGTCCGGGGGCAAACTGGTGCGTCCGTGGTTTGGCGGCAGTGGTCAGACCGTTACCGCCGACATTGCGGAAAGCCTTGGCTTTGACCGTCCGGGGGGGATATTGGTTGATGATATCTATAGCGGTGGTCCGGCAGATCAGGCCGGCCTGCGTCAGGGCGATGTTATCTTAAGCCTTGATGGCAAGAGTGTTTCCAGCCCGCAGGCGCTGCAATATTATATCGGCCTGAAAACGGTTGGCGGAACGGTGCCGATGGTGGTATTGCGCGGCCAGAAAAAGCTGACGCTTTATGTTCCGCTCCGGGCGGCCCCTGAAAAACCGCCCCGGGATATTACCACCCTGAAAGGGGAGAATATCTTTTACGGGATCAAGCTTGCCAATCTGTCCCCGGCCTATTCCGCGGAAATCGGTGTTGATACCTATGAAAGAGGCGTGATCGTGCTGTCATCCCCGCGTGAGGTTATGCGGCTGACCAGCTTGCGCCGAGGCGATATTTTTAAATCTGTCAATGGCAACAAGGTGATCACAATCAGCAATATTACCGCCGCGCTTGCCCGTGATCCGCGCAATATCGATTTTATCATTAAACGCTCGGGCCGCCGGATTGAATGTGTCATCCGGGACAAGGGGCGGTCATATTGTAAATAAAGCAGGGATGAATGGCTGATCTGTTCACATCGGCGGGGCTGGAACAGGGTGCGCCACGACCGCTCGCGGACCGGCTCCGGCCAAAGTTATTGCGTGAGGTGGTTGGTCAGGACCACCTGATTGCGCCCGCTGGACCACTGGGCCGGATGCTGTCTGCGGGTCGGTTGACGTCACTGGTTTTCTGGGGACCGCCGGGGACCGGTAAAACTACCATCGCCCGGCTGCTGGCTCAGGGGACAGAGTTGTATTTTGAGCAGATTTCGGCGGTTTTTTCCGGGGTGGCAGAACTGCGCAAGTGTTTTGAGGCGGCGGCGGACCGGCGCCGGGTCGGCATGGGGACGCTGTTATTTGTTGACGAGATTCACCGCTTTAACCGGTCGCAGCAGGATGGTTTCCTGCCCTATGTCGAAGATGGCACCATCATTCTGGTCGGGGCCACTACCGAAAATCCGTCTTTTGAGCTGAATGCCGCCCTGTTGTCGCGGTTGCAGGTATTGACCCTGAAGCGTCTGGATGAGCGGGCGATGGCGGAACTGCTCACCCGGGCAGAGGCGCTGGAACAGAAGAAATTGCCCGTGACTGACGCCGCGCGGGCGATGCTCTATAGCATGGCTGACGGTGACGGGCGCTATCTGCTCAATCTGGCGGATATTCTGTTTGAGGTTGAGGAAATGCTGGATGTTACCGCTCTGTCCCAGGTCCTGCAACAGCGCGCCCCGGTTTATGACAAGGATCGGGACGGCCATTATAACCTGATTTCGGCGCTGCATAAATCCCTGCGCGGCTCTGATGTTGATGCCGCGCTCTACTGGACGGCACGGATGCTGGCGGGCGGTGAGGAGCCGCTTTATCTCCTGCGCCGTCTGGTGCGTTTTGCCGCGGAAGACATCGGACTGGCGGACCCGAATGCGCTGCTACAGACATTGGCGGCGAAAGAGGCCTATCAGTTTCTCGGCTCGCCCGAAGGCGATCTTCATGTGGCGCAGGCGGTAATTTATCTTGCCACCGCGCCGAAATCAAACGCTGTCTATAAAGCCTATAAGGCGGTGGCCAAACGGGCGAAAGAAACCGGCTCGCTCACCC
>JAADGA010000073.1:728-11723 GCA_013152615.1 Alphaproteobacteria bacterium | reverse complement strand
CATATGGACAAAAGCGGCATAAATCAAAATGAAACCATCAAACCTACCTTAACTAAGCCGCAAAACTGTCCAAACAATGGGTACCACCTCTCAATCACTGTGTTTATGCGGTTTGATTTTCAAACTGCATAGGGCTTAAGTAGTTCAATGTTGAATGTCGACGTTTGGGATTATAAAATCCATCAATATATTGTCCAATCATATTTTCTGCTTCCTTTCTTGTTGCAAAACTAGTGCGCCAGATTAACTCACTTTTGATAGTTTTGAAGAATGTTTCCACCACGGCATTATCGTAGCAGTTGCCTTTAGCGCTCATAGAGCCCTTCATTGCGTATTTTTTCAATCGTGCCCGATATTCATGGGAACAATATTGGCTGCCACGGTCACTGTGATGGATTAATCCTGGCGGAGGTTGCCGCAGAGCCACTGCAAGGTCGAGGGCATCTAGTGCTAGCCCTTTCTTCAGCCGGTCACTGCAAGCATGACCAACGACACGCCGGGCATAGAGATCAATCACGACAGCCAGATACAGCCAGCCTTCCCGGGTCCAGATGTAGCTAATGTCTACGCCCCACTTCTCATTTAGCCGTGATGCCGTAAAGTCCTGCTGAAGAAGATTGGGATAAACCGGATAATTATGCTGACTGTCTGTCGTGCACTTGAAACAGCGTTTTCGTCGGGCTTGCATGTCATTATCCTTCATCAGGCGAGCAACACGTCTGCGCCCAATGTCGAGACCTTTCTCTTGAAGTTCAACCGTCATGCGAGGGCTTCCATAAGTACCATTGGACTCGCGAAAGGCACTGCGTATATGCGCCAGATAAATCAGGTCATCCCGTTGATGTTTGCTCGCAGGCCGACATTGCCAGGCATAATAACCACTCGGGCTGACTTCACATAACTGACAGGCGCGTTCGACCGATAGATCTGCTTCCCGCGCATCAATGAGAGTAAATCTCATCGACTTTCCTTGGCGAAGAAAGCCGCTGCTTTTTTTAATAGATCACGCTCAGCTCTTAATATTTGGTTTTCCCTGCAAAGCCGTTTTAGCTCCTCGTCTTTATCACGACGGGGCTTGGTAGGTTGAATCTGGTGACGGTATTGCCTGATCCACTTGCTCAGCGTAGACTTGCCTATACCCAAGTTCAGGGCAGTATCATGATGGGGCTGATCACTGGTTAAAGCCAATCGAACAGCTTCTTCCCTAAATTCTTCGGTAAAATTACGTTTCTTAGTGGGCATCTGTTAACTCCTAATCCTAGGGTGGTTATAACAGATTACCCTCCACTTTTACGAAGCAAGTCCAGTTTCTTAAGAGGTAATGGTATGGACGGTCCGCACCCGGCAATGTGTGCCATAATGGCGTATCGTTTAACCCACCACCTTTAATTTCATCATCCGTCCGGGTCAATAATTCCGGGCCACTTATTTTCTACTTTGTTATACAGTAACGGAAGTTATTTTCTCCGCCCTGTTTTATATGAATTTTAATGCTTCACTTCTAGGATGAAATTAAATTCACGCCTAGGGGAAAAACTTTCATTCTTTTTTTTGTAAATTTTCTCGTACTATTCTCCACGGCACGAAGGATTAAGGCCGAACAGATAAAAATTTTACACAATGATAGAATTATCTATAATGGAGGAATAAGTGGGACATAATAAATTAATGATCGTTACCATGTTGGCAGGCGTATATGCTGGATTTGGACAAGTAGAACTAGCCCAGTCTGCCGCGAGTGTTAAGAAAAGCACGCCTGATGCTGCGATGGAAGAAGTTGTGACTATCGGCACGCGGGCGAAAGGACGGACTGCGTTGACAACCGCGGTACCGGTAGATGTGTTTAATGCAAATGCAATCGGCAAAGCCCCGACGGAAGATCTGAATGATGCTCTAAGGACTCTGGTGCCGTCTTACAATGTAAACAGAGAGCCGGTAAATAATGGCGCGACCTTTATTCGCCCGGCGGAGATGCGCGGACTGCCAACGGACAAGGTTTTGGTTCTGGTCAATGGCAAGCGCCGTCACAAGTCAGCGTTGGTAAAGCTGTCTGGTGGCGGCAATCGCGGGGGTCAGGGGCCTGACCTTGCGACCATCCCCGCCGCCGCCGTGAAATCCATTGAAGTCTTGCGTGATGGTGCCGGGGCGCAATATGGTTCTGATGCGATTGCAGGAGTGATCAATTTCCGGCTTAAGAATGCTTCAGATGGTGGATCACTGGAAGCCCGGGCAGGATCAACATATAAAGGGGACGGTAATTCAATTTTTGTCACCGGTAATTCCGGTTTTGCCCTCGGGGACAAAGGATTTATCGATGGCACTTTTGAATTTGTCAAGTCTGATCCAACCAGTCGCGGGGAACAGGACCCGTCCAGTATTGCCCGGGCAAAGGTTGATCCGGCGTTTGCGGCGGCGGTGGACCTGAGCAAACCTGTTCAGATCTACGGAGCGCCAAATTCCAAGGCTATCCGCTTCTTCGTCAATAGTGGTTATAATATCACTGATAACACAAGCTTTTATGCTTTTGGAAATTATGCCTCAAGTAAAGGGGATGGTGATTTTTATTACCGTAATATCGGTGGCTCCATCTTTACCAAAGTCAGAAACAAGACCGGAAAAATTGTTAGCTTTCTGGGCCAGTTTCCTGCGGGCTTTACCCCGCGTTTCTTCGGGGCGGTCAAAGATTACAGTGTTGTCGCCGGACTCAAAGGCGATGCTGGCCAGTTGAGTTGGGATGTATCCAGCCAATATGGCGCGGACAAGATTGATTATAATATCAAGAATACTGTTAATCCATCATTCGGCCCGGGTTCTCAAACCAGTTTTTATCTGGGATCTTTGAAACAGGCGGAATTCGCGGCAAATACTGATTTTGTCTATAGTCTTCCGGTTGAAGCACTGGCTTCCGATTTAAATATTGCTTTCGGGAGTGAGTATCGTAATGAATCATATACAATTGGCTCTGGCGAGCCGGCTTCTTATCAGGTTGGTCCCTATGCTCACCCGGACCCGTTCAATTTTTCTATTACCCAGGCGGAAGCCAATGCCAGCGCCACCGATAATCTGACCGGCCCGGCCTGTCTGTTGCCGGGGTTAAAAACTGTTGGAACCCCTTGTCCCGCCAATGATCCGGTAAATGCGGTATTGGCCAATATTGGCGCAAATGGTTTCCCCGGTTACCCACCATCATTTTCCGGTAAGACGTCTCGTAATTCCTATGCTGCTTATATTGATGTAGAAGCGGACCTCACTGACAGGCTTATGCTGGATCTGGCCGGGCGTTATGAGAAATATGATGGTTTCGGTGGGAACTTTAATGGAAAGATAGCGGCCCGTTATACCGTATCGGATGGCCTTAATGTCAGGGCGTCCTACGGCACAGGCTTCCATGCCCCAAGTGTCGGGCAGATTGGAACGACTAATGTCGGGACACGTATCATTAATGGCAAGCCGACCGCCGCTGGTATATTCCCGGCGAATAGTCCGGTGTCTAAATTATTCGGCGCACGGAATTTGGTGCCGGAGCGGGCCAAAAATTACTCCGTTGGTTTTTCATGGGCTCCGGAAGGCAACTTCCAACTCACTGTCGATTATTTCAGGATCGAGCTTAGAAATCGCATCAGCTTTTCTTCAGAGTTCGCTCTTACCGATGCTGACCGGGCGGCACTGGTCAAGCTGGGCGTTGCCGGCGGGTCAAATATTGGTCTGGTTTCGTTCCTGACCAATGATTTCTCGAGCCGTACCCAGGGGGTCGATGTCGTTGCTCTTTACGATCTCGAAAGTAGCCTCGGCAATACCAAATTCCAGCTCAGTTTCAATTTGACCGATACCAAAATTACCGCCGCCAACCGTAATGTCGACAGCAACGGCAACAAAATTATGGTCGTTAATGATGAGATGCGGTTCGATATTGAAAATAACCAGCCCAAAACGCGGACTATTATCAGTGTAACCCATAACTTTAATGATAAATGGTCTGTATTTACCCGGGCCACACGCTGGGGCAAATGGGCGCAGAGCTGTTGCGGAAATAATCCCAATATCCAACGGTACGGAGCCAAATGGTTGTTTGATCTGAATGTCAGCTATCAGGTTAGTGATGCCGTAAGAATCAGCGCCGGTGCCAATAATATTTTCAATACTTACCCGGATCGTGATCATGTTGAGTTCAATGGTTATACCGGGCAAATCTATGATCTTGAAGCACCATTCGGCTTTAGAGGCGGGTCATATTATCTGGATGTTAAATACGACTTTTAGACCAGATAGTAACATTATATAAAAAAAGGCTCCCCGGAGCCTTTTTTTATCATATCCTCGGTCAACCGCGACTAAACCAGCGAAAGAAGAGAAATACCAATGGTGCAGAATGATGAATCAGTACAAGATCTTCCCGGGGTTCTGGTGTCTCTGGTTCCGGTAATTTTTCTTGTCAGTCTGATGATCATTAATTTAATGCTGGGGGCGTCTTATGTCCCCAGTGGCATAATTATGTTTGTTTCGGCGGTCGTGGCAGGGGTGGTCGCTTTTTTTATATTGGGCGTGCCCTATAAAAAACTTGAAGAGGGCATGCTTAAATCAATTAACATGTCGATGCAGGCCAATTTAATTATCCTGCTCGTCGGCGCGCTGATCGCCATGTGGATCGCTTCCGGTATTGTGCCGATGTTAATTTATTACGGATTGGCGATTATATCTCCTACAATATTCCTGACCATCAGCTGTATCAGTTGCGGCGTCGTGTCCCTGTGTACGGGGTCAAGCTGGTCGACCATCGGGACTGTGGGGCTTGCCCTGATCGGGATTGGTACGGCGATGGGAATCGACAGCGGGCTGGTCGCCGGCTCCATCATCTCCGGGGCCTATTTCGGTGACAAGATGTCCCCTGTTTCAGATTCAACAAATCTGGCGCCAGCCATGGTTGGAACCGATGTCATTACTCATATTCGCCATATGGTCTATACCTCGGGACCGGCCATTTTAATATCACTGGGCCTATTTTTAATATTGGATATTTTCTATGCCTCACCGTCGGTCGACACCTCCGGGATTATAAAGCTTCAGGCTGTTATCAGTAGTAGTTTCAATATTTCCCCACTGTTGCTTCTGGTACCGGCCGGGGTTGTCTTGATGATGATGCGCGGGCTGCCGGCGCTGCCTGCCCTGACATTGGGGGTATTTTCATCTGTTGCCGCAATTCCCATATTCCAGTGGAACCTTCTGGAGAAAGTTATGGGCGGCGCTGTTACTTTTTCAGGGACCTATTCCTACATTCTTAATACTATTGCCGGCGGGTTCAAGATTGACAGCGGCTACGCCATGACCGATCGATTGTTTAATCGCGGCGGGATGTATTCCATGCTGGATGTTATTTTCCTCGTGATAACAGCCATGGCTTTTGGCGGCATGATGGAAGCCAGCGGGATGTTGCAGTCGCTGGCCGGGGCAACCCTTAAAAGAGTCCGCAGCATTGGTGGTTTGGTGGCCTCGACTCTGGCGTCGTGCCTCTTTGTCAATCTTACCGCCGCCAATCAGACCATGGCCATTATTATTCCGGCGCGCATGTTTGCTGACGCCTATAAAGAATACGGACTACATCCCAAAAATCTGTCCCGCGCCTGCGAAGATGCCGGGACGGTGATGGCCCCTCTCATTCCCTGGAATACCAATGGTGTTTACAGCGCGACGGCACTGGGGGTTGCGACAACCAGCTATCTGCCTTTTGCATTCTTCTGCCTGTTGTCCCCGGTGATTTCGCTGTATCTGGGCTATAGGGATAAAACAATGACGCGGATTGAAGAGGAGCCTGAAACCATTATTGGTTACGAGGCACCTTAACTTCAGCCCCCCTTAACTGCGCATTACCGGGAAAACAGGTGATTAAGATTCGCCAGCGAGGCCGTTGCTTCAAGCATGATACGCTCAATCAATTGCTGACAGCTGGGAATATTGTCAATCAAGCCGACGGCCTGACCACAGGACCAGAGGGCGTCATCCAGATTACCCTCGGAATAAACGGAAGGATTACGGCTGCCGGTGATAAGTGGCATTAACTCATCCAGACTGGCCCCGGATTTCTCCATCGCCAATACCCTGAGCGCCATGCCGTTTTTTGCCACCCGTATCGGAGACTTGATGCTTTTCTGTACAATGACGGTATCGTCTTCGGTCGCCTCCCGCATCCAGTCTTTTACCGCGGCATGGGCCGGGCATTCCCGGGTGGCAACAAAACGGGTTCCCATAATCACCCCTTCAGCGCCAAGACTTAAGGCCGCAAGCAGACCGGCCCCATCAACGATGCCGCCACCGGCGACGATCGGTATTTCCACATTTTCCACCGCCCGGCGAACCATCACCATGGTCCCGACTTCTGACATGCCGGGATGGCCGCCGGTTTCATTGCCAACGACGCTGACCGCATCACATCCAATACGTTCCACCGTACGGGCATATTGTGCGCCGGGAACTTTGTGGATAACTTTAAGACCGCCATTTTTAAGCTGGTCCATATGGCGTTCAGGGCTGTGTCCCGAGGTTTCCACCACCGGTACGCCCTCTTCTATGCAGATAGCGATATAGTCTTCAGCCGTGAATTTACGGGCGGAAGGAAACAGATTAATATTGACGCCGAAAGGTTTGTCGGTCAGCTTTTTGAGCTTATGAAGCTCATCCCGGAAAATTTTTTCTTCCGGAAAAGTGGCTGAGGTTATGATCCCCAGACCCCCGGCATTGGACACGGCGGCCGCCAGCTCTGCCCGGCCCAGACGAAACATCCCGCCGCAAATTATCGGATATTTGATTCCGAGAAGCTCGGTTAACCGTGTTTTCAGCATGTCATTATCTCCATGTCTGTCTATATTCCCCTGTCTGTCTATATTCCCATGTCTGCCTGATTATGAGGAACAACCTCATCCCAGATGCGTTCGCGCAATTCCCACGGTGCCCCCAGCAACAGCTGGTAGGCGCGGGCGCGGCGAAAAAACAATTGAACATCGACTTCCAGAGTGTATCCCATGCCCGCCCAAATCTGTTGTGCGGTGAATGTGGCCTTCTTGCCGGCTTCACAGGTTTGGATACAGACGATTGGTATCTGGGTTCTGTCACCGCTAACGGAGGCTTCCTGTATCAGGAAATGAGCCCCGGCTATTTCCAGATTCCGCCAGACGTTGCTGCACCGCCTGAAAGGAGCCGATTGGCTTGCCAAAGGCAATACGTTCCCCGGCATAATCAACCGCAAGATCCGTCGCCTGTGAGGCCAGACCGACGATGTAAGCCGCCGTCACCAGACGGAAATTATCAAAAACTCTGGCAAAGGCCTGCCACGTCAGCGGGATCAGCTCCGCCTGCTTCAGGTCTTCGATCGATACGCGGCTGTATGAATTATTCGCCAGATCCGGCATGGCCGTCGTGTGCCAGCCATTATCAGGGCGTTTGGCCAATGCCAGAGCGGGTTGCCCGTTATTCTGAACCGGAACCAGCACTAAATCCGCATCCTGAAGCTGATTGGCAATCAGGGTCGGCGTTTCAGCCAGCCGGGGCAGACGGTCGGCACTGATTGGCAGTCCGGCCAAAGGCAGGGCGAAGGCGATTTTTTGTGCGCCCCGGTTAATAGCCTCAATATCCACTTTATTGGCGGCGAAGTTTGCCAGTAACGGCAGGGCCAGAACAGCGGTTTCAGCGAAGGGCATGGGATAGGCGACACGACCCAGCTCTTCCGCGATAATACACGCGGCAATTAATCCTTCTGTTTCAGCGTCTTCATCCTGCAACAGTTCGAGCCAGCCCAGTGCGGCAAGCTTTGTCCAGCTATTCCGCGCGGCAGTCCAGTTTCCGGCTTCTGCGGCCCGAACCACCGGCAATGGGCTTTCATTATGGGCAAAATTGCGCGCAGAATTACGAATCATTTCTGCTTCGCCTGCTGATGTCGGACCATCATTGTTAAATTCCTGAGCGTTATCGGACCGGCTCATTTTCTTTCTCCTGCTGATTTTTTGAGCAAAGTCCGGTCATCTGACCCGGGGCCTGCCTTGTGGTTATTTAACCCTAATTCCTGTAAAATCTCTTCGGTATGTTCACCAAGCTTTGGCGGTGGCCGCCGCACCCGTCCCCCGGCGCCAACCCGCACTCCGGTCCCGACACTCTGAACCCTGCCGTAACCGGGGAAGTCATACTCATAGAGGAAGTTATTGTCGGTCACCTGCGGATCACGGATCACCTGACTGAGCATCTGCAAGGCGGCGTTGGGAATGCCCACAGCTTCCATCCGGCTGATCCACTCTTGCGTACTGAACGCCCTCATATGTTGTTCTGCCGTTGCGGTCAGTGCACGCCGGGCCTGATCAATTTCCTTATTCGCCGGAATATCGTCCGGGTTGCTATGCCAGGGATCCTCCATCTGCAATAACTTCAGGAACAGGCAACGCTGTGCCACATTCAGACAGCCAACCGTGACAAATCCGTCAGCGGTCTGATAGGTACGATAATACAGCTCCCGGGCTCCGATTGAATTTGAGCTTTCAGAGGCCTTTGCCATCTGCGTGATTGTGGTCCCGGACTCCAGCGGCAATTCCAGTACATTTTCCAGCGTCAGCATCCTCTGACGCTGCAAACCCATTGCGGCTTCTAACAGCGAGGCTTCCACTTTCTGCCCTTTATTGGTCCGGTGGCGCTGAAACAGGGCACACATGATGCCATAAAGCATATAGTGACCCGCGGTAAAATCTACCAGCGCCACCCCGGCATAGCGCTTTGGCACGCCGCCATCCGGGGCTGGATTGGTGCTCAGCAAACCGCTGAAAGCCTGCACCACGAGGTCATAGCCCGGCTGCTGGCTGCGCGGACCGCTCTCGCCATAGGCGGTGTTTGAGGTGAAGATCAATCGGGGAAAGCGTACTTTCAGGGTGTCATAGTCCAGCCCGTAGCGTTCGGCAACCCCCGGCCTGAAGTTTGACACCATCACGTCCGCTGTTTCCAGCAATTTGAGGGCTTTTTCCTGATCTTCCGGATCTTTCAGGTTGATGATAACGGAACGTTTGTTGCGATTGAGTGCCATAAAACTCCGACTGATGCCGGGGGCAAAAGGGTCTTGATGGCGCCATTGCTCCCCGCTCGGGGATTCCACCTTGATGACGTCAGCCCCCATATCCCCCAGCAACATGGTACAGAAGGGTCCCGCAACATATCCCGAAAAATCGACCACGCGAATACCGCTCAGGGGTAAATCCTCCCCCGGATTACTGTCATTAAGCGAGGTCATTTTGGCAACCCCAATCCGCGTACGGCAATGATGGATTTTTGAATTTCACTGCTTCCGCCCGCCAGAGTCAAAGCCGGGCTTGCCCGATATAATGCCGTCAACAGACCATCATTTACCGCCAGTTCCGCACCATATTCAAACATGGCGCGGGGACCGATGATATCGACGGCGGCATCGGCAATTGCCTGTGAAAGCAAGCCAATATAAAGTTTGCCGTAAGAAAATTCGCTGCTGGCGCCTTCATTTGCATCAAGACGGCGCGCGATCAGATAACCGAAGGTGCGGGAGACCTGCATCCGGCCATAAAGCTCGGCCATTTTCTCCTGAACTGCTGGCAGATCGGCCAAACGCCCGCCGTCCGGAGCGCTGCCCTCTTGGTGAATATGCGTTGACAGATCATCCAGCGCGCGCCTCGCGGCACCAATACGGTCCATGGCAGAGCGCTCCAGATCGAGGCTGCGCATCGCCTGATGAAAACCACGGTTGAGTTCCCCGATCAGATTGGCCGCAGGAATACGGGCGTTATCGAAATAGACCTCGTTGATGACACCGCCGCCCAGAGTGGGGAATGTGTTTACCGTAACGCCCGGGGTAGTCATATCCAGAACAAAGGTGCTGATACCACGGTGCTTGACCGCATCCGGGTCGGTCCGCGCTGCCAAATACATATGGGTGGCGACTTCTGCGCTTGACGTCCAGATTTTGTGGCCATTGATGACATAGTCATCGCCGTCCCGGGTGGCGCGGGTGCTCAAAGACCCGAAATCGGAGCCGGCATTGGGTTCCGAGAATCCTTGACAAAGGATAGCGGTGCCACTGGTGATCAAGGGTAAATATGTTGCTTTTTGTTTATCCGTACCAAACAGCATCAGGGTGTTGCCAAATACTTTTACGGACAGCAAATAACCGCTTAACGGCGCGCGGGCATAGCCCAGAGCCTCGTCAATGATGAAGGTCTCAAGATGACTGCAGTTCCGGCCGCCATACTGTTCCGGCCAATGGCGTCCGATCCAGCCTGCCTGACCCAGTTGATGGTAAAATTCAATGGAATCACCATCGCTCATCGTCCCCTGTCGTTCCAGGCCGGAAGTGGTTTCCGGAATAACTTGAGCACAGAAATCCAGAATCCCCTGTCTCAAAGATTCAGATTCATCCCGTGTAGGTATTAGCCGCATATTGATCTCCTGAGCTGCTATAAAATGCCTGGGTTTGATGTATAAATAACACTATCAAAGCCATACTGGATTGCTTTATTCTGTTGTGCAAGAGAATAGCTTTCAGGGGGGTGTGAATAGATTTTGACGCTGTTGTCCCGTCGTAATCAGGCCGGTCAGGCGGCAGCGAAAATATGCTTCAGGAAACCATCCATATCAAAGTCATCCCGCTCCACCCTGCTAACCAGTTCCTCTATTTCCCCGGCCCGCGGGCGGCCGATCACCGCATCGGCCAGCAGGTGGAATTTATCGCTGATTTCCTGATCTGACAACGGGTTGTCCGGGTCGCCCCGGGGGGTGCGGGCATCGGACTGGATTTCGCGGCCATCACTTAAATAGAGCGTAACATCTGCCCACCGCTTATCAACGCTGATACGCGTGTAATGATCATCATCAACAAGTTCAGTGGCCTGACTGATGCGCTGTACTTCATCATCATGCAGGATATCTTCCTGCAACTGATCCGGGCCGATTTCGCCGTGCACCGCCATAATAGCAAAGGGATATGCCAGCGCGTAGGTAAGC
>JAADGA010000073.1:0-711 GCA_013152615.1 Alphaproteobacteria bacterium | reverse complement strand
CTATGGCCCGCCAGCCGGGTGGCATAATGGAACGTGTTTATTCTGGCCCGGACAATATCACGGCTGTGAATATTATGCTCAAGCATCAAATCATGCACCGCGTCAATAGCGGGATGGGCCCAGCGGCAAACGGGGTAGGCTTTATAATGGGTATTGATCACTTCCCATCGTTCGCCCAGATCATTCCAATATGGTTCGGCGGCGTCACCTTCGGTGGTGATCGCCGGCGCCCCGGTGAAGCCCAGTTGTGCCATATAGGCAGCGGATACCCCGGAGGGCGCCCCCCAACCGACCCCGTCCCGCAACATGGTAGGGTAATCTATGCACCTCATCATCTGGCTGCGGGGGCCATGATATTCGGCAATCCCGACGGCATGACGAATTTGCGCTTCATCCATTTTCAGCAGCCATGCAACGGCGGCAGCAGCCCCCACGGCGGTCCAGGCACCGGAGGTATGGTAATCGGGCACCGTCGCGTGCAGACATAACCCTGACCGGTATCCCACTTCATAGCCAATCGCTGTGGCAACCAGAATATCCCGACCGGATACCACTTTCCCCTGATGATGCAGGTCATCAATGACCGCCATCACGGCCGGAAATACGCCGGAACCAGCATGGCCCTTCACCTTGGAATAGCCATCATGGGCATCCACCGAATCGATGGTAAAAGCCCCGGCCATGGCCGCCCCCATAGGGCTTACCGTCAAG
>JAADGA010000072.1 GCA_013152615.1 Alphaproteobacteria bacterium | reverse complement strand
CAAAGGAAAAAAATGCGGTGGAATAAACACCAAATCGCAGAATCTTTTTACCAAGAAGATCCTTCATGGCGAAAATTAACGGAATCACCATTATCATGGCGAGCGCAACACCGTTATTATCGCCCCACATGGTGCCGGGAGCCCCCCATATCCTTATCCCGCCACCGGTGAGCACGGTAAAGACACCGCCTTTGACTCCAGTATAGCCGACCGAGAATATAAACACCCATATTGCCGAGATAATCCAGTGGCGCCGGTTGAAAAACAGCATTATCAGAAATACAAACAGCATGGTTTTTGAGAATTCCACCCATTTGGGAAGGGTCAGATCATAAGAAACGGCAAAGACGGTGGACAGGCAGGTCCATAAATAGAAAATGACCATGAGTACAACGATCGGGTGGAACATCGCCTTTCTGGCCTGCTTGAAATTAAGGACCACACTGATCAGGGTCGCCCCGGCAATTATGTTAAGCACCGGCATGGTGGTGATCCAGCCATAGGCCTCCTTGTGCGGATTCATAATTGACAGCCATAACCACCCCAGAATACCGATCTGCGGTTTACGCAGAGTGGCAATGACAATGATGATAATTGCGGTAAAAATAAAAATATCGCGCATGGGTTATTTCCTATTATTATAGGATGTCTTGTTTTTCTTCTCTATCTTCGAATCCTCCCGGAATGCCCAATACATGGCATAGAAGATGCCCAGATTAAACAGTAGAAACAACAGGTTTACGATCAGATTTGATAGGAATGTCACTATATTGATCCAATATTTTTTATCAGGAATAGCATCATAATATTAATAAAAAATATAAACTAGTGCAGTAATTATATGTTTTCACTTTTTATCCGCTATAAAAAGGTAATCTTAATCGGCCTTCCGACGGGAGTAATATTGTGTTATCGCGAAAAAACCGGGCATGCCGCCTGAATAGCCAACCGGTGCTGACGGTGGTCATTGATACCGAAGAGGAATTTGACTGGGCCACGCCGTTCGACCGGGGCAACCGGTCGGTCAAAAATATCACCCATCAGCATCTGGCTCAGGAAATTCTGGCAAAATATAATATTATCCCGACCTATTGTATTGATTATCCGGTGGTGGAGAATGATGAGGCGGTGGCCATTCTGAAGGGGTGGCGGCAAAAGGGTCAATGCCTGATTGGCGCCCATCTGCACCCGTGGGTCACCCCGCCGGATGAGGAAGAGGTCAACCGTGTCAATTCCTATGCCGGAAATTTACCCGGTGCCCTTGAAAAGCAGAAGCTCACCACTCTTACTGATTTTATTGAGGCAAGAATCGGCCAGCGCCCCGTGATTTTTAAGGCGGGCCGCTATGGCACCGGGCCGAATAGCGCACGAATTTTACAGCAGCTGGGTTACAAGGTCGATTGCAGTGTGGTCGCCGACACCAACCTGAGCTATGACTTTGGTCCGGACTTTACCGGCCTGCCGAGCCAGCCCTACTGGTTTGACGTTGGCGGTGAAAGGCTCCTCGAATTACCCAACAGCCGCGGCTATGACGGTGTGCTCGCCCGCTGGGGCAGCACCCTTTATCCCGCCGTGGCCGGGGCCACCGGCATCAGGTCACTGATGGCCGGAATTCTGGTGAAAACCGGACTGCTGGAGCGTATTCCGCTGACCCCGGAGGGCATCAGGGCCGAGGATCATATCCGCATGGTCCGGCGGATGACGGCGTGTGGCAAGACTTATTTCAACTATGCCTATCACAGTTCATCACTGATGGTAGGCGGCGCACCCTATGTCGACACTGACCGGGCGTTGAAATTATTACTGAAGGATATGGATATTTTCTTCGACTTTTTCTTCAATGACCTCGGCGGGGTGCATAAAACACCGCTCGAAATGCATGAGTTACTGTCCTGATATCAGCCATTCTGCGGTGGCTTCTGCGACCCTCATGCGCCATTTTTCGGTTGAGAAAGTGTGATCGGATTCGGCGATATCAATCCGCGTCAAACCCTTCTGCCGCAGGGCGTCCCGCCAGCCTCTGTCCCCGGATATCAGATCGTCAAATTCCCGGGCAACCAGATCATTGGCACTCATGATCAACAGGGTTTTTCCGGGAAAATCTCTGAACCCGGACAGCATCCGTGCTGGAAACGGACGGTCGTCTCCTGCCCCGGAAGGTTGTGCCGCCGGGGAACCCGCCCGGGATGCCCGGGTGATATTCGCCCATAATCCGGCCACGGCGGCTTTAAGATCAAGATGTCCGGAAAATATTTTTTTCCAGAAATCGCGGCTGGTCAACCGATCAAGATAATAATGTTTGATATAGGCCTTGGCGAGGCCGCGTTCGGACCTCACCCACGGATTCGCCAGAATAATACGGGATACGGCTTGATGATCAGCCCCACCCAGAAGCAGGGCCGATGCGCCCTCGCACAGTCCCCATAAGGCCACGGATTCTAACGTGGGTACGCGTTTGATAAATTCTTCAATCGCACTGTGAATGTCGGAACTGACCTGTTCAAAGCCGGGATAACTGCCGTCACTATCGCCAATTCCCTGATAATCAAAGCGCATGGCAGCGATGCCGCGCCGGGCACAGTAGCGCGCCAGATCAACATATTGGCGATGGGCACCAATGCGGTACTGCGGACCGCCAACCACAATCAGCAGTCCGACTTTTTCACTCCCGCCAGCCGGATTATGAACAATCCCGATCAGACGGTCATCGTTATTATTAAAAAATGTAAACGCGGTTTCTGTAAAGGTCATATGGCAATATTCGATTGATTTCCCTTATGTTTTAGCCGGAAAAAATAAAAAATACAGGAATAAATTTCTTTTACTGATTAATTTTAGATTTAAAGAATTGATCTCGATCAAAGACAGAGAAGATGCATTCTGTAAGTATCTTTGTTGGAAGAGGTGTGTTGAGGTTATTTTTCGGGATTTATGTGCCCGAAGACTATGGATGCTGCCTGCTTCCGGAATTATAATGATGCAGGAGAAATCTGGTATGTCGAGAGGAATAACAAAGACAGCCGCGCGAAATATTTTCTTTGGCGGCACAATCTTCTTTTTTATTGTATTTGTGGCTCTGACGGCTCAGAGCCATTGGTATATTGTCCATAAAAGCACGGATGCGAAAACACTTACGGCCTCTGTTGCCCGGGGTAAGCGGGTATGGGAGAAGAACGCCTGTATTGATTGCCACACCATACTTGGCGAGGGCGCCTATTTTGCGCCGGAACTGGGTAAGGTCTGGATAAAATTTGGCGGTGATCAGGATCCGGTGGCCGGGCGCGAAGCCCTGAAAGCATGGATGGATGCAATGCCAACCGGAATCAAGGGCCGCCGACAGATGCCCCAGTTCCACCTGACAGAACAGGAATATACTGATCTTGCCGCCTTTTTTGCGTGGGTCAGTACCATCGATACTCAAAACTGGCCACCAAAGCCGATAGAATAAGGGAAGAGGAATAATATTATGAAATATCAAACACAAAGACTGGCATACCCCTACTTTATCGCGGCGATGGGACTGTTCCTGCTTCAGGTGATCGGCGGATTAATCTCGGGGATCATCTATGTCTTTCCAAATTTCCTGTCAGTAATATTGCCGTTTAACATCATTCGGATGATTCATATCAATGCCCTGATTGTCTGGCTGTTGATGGGCTTTTTCGGGGCGACCTACTATCTGCTGCCCGAAGAAACCGAGACCGAGATCTATAGCCCCAAACTGGCCTGGATTCAGTTCTGGCTGTTCCTGTTTGCTGCCGTTGCCGCGGTGGTCGGCTATCTGTTCCATATTCATGAGGGCCGCGAATTTCTTGAGCAACCAACATGGATCAAGGTTGTCATCGTGATCGTCGCCCTGATGTTCCTCTATAACATCTCGATGACGATGCTGCGCGGCAAACGGACAGTTATTGCCATGATTCTAACTATGGGATTATGGGGACTGGCGTTATTTTTCCTGTTTGCCTTTTACGACCCGGCCAATCTGGCGCTGGATAAACTTTATTGGTGGTACACGATCCATCTGTGGGTTGAAGGGGTCTGGGAATTGATTCTGGCGGCAATATTGGGCTTCCTGCTGATAAAATTAACCGGTATTGATCGTGAGGTCATTGAGAAATGGATTTATATCATTATCGGTCTGACCCTGTTCTCGGGTATCCTCGGCACCGGCCACCATTATTACTGGATCGGCACCCCGCATTACTGGCAATGGATCGGCAGTATATTCGGGGCGCTCGAGGTCTTCCCTTTCCTCGCCATGGTGATCTTTTCCTTCTATGTCGTTAAAAAGAGCAGCCGAAACCATCCCAACAAGGCGGCGTTACTATGGGTGCTGGGCTGCACGGTATTGTCCTTTTTCGGCGCTGGTATATGGGGTTTCATGCATACCCTGGCCCCGATCAATTACTATACCCACGGCACCCAGTTTACCGCGGCCCATGCCCATCTGGCCTTCTTCGGTGCCTATGTCATGATTAATCTGGCGATCATTACCTATGCCATGCCGCATCTGCGCGGCCAGCAGCCCTATAATCAGACCCTGAATATATGGAGCTTCTGGATCATGACCTCCGGCATGGTGTTTATGACCTTTGCCCTGACTGCGGCCGGTATTCTCCAGACCCATCTGGAACGGGTTCTGGGCATGGATTATATGGATGTCCAGTCGCAGATTGCCCTGTTCTACTGGATGCGGCTCGGGGCCGGAATAGTGGTGGTGGCGGCAGTGTTCCTGTTTGTCTATGCGATCTTTTCCAAAGGGAAAGGCGAGCAGGCAACGGCGGCCTGATCACCGGATATATTGATTTTTATCAAGGACGGTGGCAGCATTATCTGCCACCGTTTTTAGTGCCCATGATAAAATTTTGCCGGGGAAAAAACTATGAATGACGGAAAAATTCCTTTTTATATGCCGTCGGCGAATGAATGCGGGCTTTTTGAGACCGCGTGCCGACATGGTCTCGCCGTTATGCTTAAAGGGCCGACCGGCTGCGGCAAGACCCGCTTTGTCGCCCATATGGCGGCGCGTCTCGGGCTGAAATTAACCACGGTTTCCTGTCATGACGACCTGACAGCGGCGGACCTTACCGGGCGTTATCTGCTCAAGGGCGGCGAGACCCGGTGGGTTGACGGCCCGCTGACCGGAGCGGTGCGTCATGGCGGTATCTGTTATCTTGACGAGGTGGTCGAGGCACGCAAAGATGTCACCGTCGTGCTTCATCCGCTGACCGATGACCGGCGGGTGTTACCGCTGGAGCGGACCGGGGAATTGCTGACCGCACCCGATGATTTCATGATGGTGATCTCCTATAATCCGGGCTATCAGAATATTCTGAAGTCGCTGAAGCCCAGCACCCGCCAACGCTTTATCGGCATCCATTTCGATTACCCGCCAGCCAACCGCGAAGTGGATATCATCTGTCAGGAAACCGGGCTTGAGCGGGCGCGGTGTATTCCACTGGTCAATCTTGCCCGCCGGATCAGGACGCTGAAAGACCTTGATCTTGAGGAAGGGGCCTCGACCCGGCTTCTGGTCTATTGCGCCACCCTGATCATGGCCGGAATTGACCCGCTCGAAGCCGCAGAAGCCACCCTGATTGAACCGCTGAGTGATGATAAAAATGCGAAGACGGCCTGATGGAAGCAGTAAAGGCAACCTTTGGATGACGATGCTCGAGCTGTTTGAACCGGAAGAACTGGTCGGGGGAAAATGGCACCGGCTGATCGGTAACCAGTCGAGCTATCCCCATTATGACGGGGCGGCGGTCCAGCTGAAAGACATCCGGCAGATGATCAGTATTTTTTTCCGCGCCCTTGGCGGTGATCCGGGAATCGATGTTTCCAGTGTCAGTGCCGCATCGCAGAGCCACCGGCTGCCGTGGCGGATGCGGCTTGGCATGGACCGTGAGTGCATTGAGATCGCGCGGCGGGATAATGACAGCCTGCTGCTGCCTGATTGCCTTGATTATTTCCCGGAAAAACAGTTGAACCGCGATCTTTATCTGTGGCTGGCGGCATTCTTGGCTCAGGATGAGATTCGCCCGGCAATTCCCCCCGAAAATCCGTTGCATGCGGATATGATCACCATTGCCGGCGCATGGCAGACCACCGAAACCCTGCTGCGGACCTATCCGGGGCTGGCTAAAAAATATGCTGGTCTGTGCGCGGCACTGGAAAAAATACGCCCCCGTCACCGGCTGCCGATTCATGAAGCCCGGCTGGAACGGCTGATCCGCGACCTGCTGTTTGCCACCGGGGAAACCCATAACAAAGCGTTACGCTTTATCCAACAAATTTCTAACGCGGAGACAGCGCCACCCTTGCCAAAAATCTCCCGGAAATACAAGAGCTTCCTCGCCGTTCCCCTGTGGGGCGAGGTCGATATCAGCCACCGTGACCAGCGGGATCAGACCGCAATCGATAGCAATGATGACAGCGGACAGGCCATCTTCAAGGACCTGCGTGATGGCCGCAAACATACCGCGGTGCGTGAAGAAAATGATCAGGTGGAAAAGCAGGACCCGCTGGCGCTGAACCGGTTTGAGAAAGTAATATCGCTGGCGGAAATGGTTAATGTCAACCGCGGGGTTGACGGTGACGAGGATGAGGACGTGCAGTCGGCGGTCGATGATCTTGACCAATTGTCGCTGACCCGGGATAAAAAAACCGTGGCGGCAACGATAAAGCTTGATATTTCAGTGGCCGGACCGGGGGTTGGCACCGCCCCGGTGGTGGCCGAATTAAGCTATCCCGAATGGGACTATTACCGGCAGCAATACCGGGAGGATTTCTGTGCCGTTTTTGCCGCCCGCGCCATCGAGGAACAACAGGCGCCGACGCTGGATGAGGCAACAAGGCGGCGCATCCGGCGCATTCAACGTCAATTTGAAGCATTGCGACCACGACGCGAGACCCTTCACCGCCAGCAGGACGGCAAGGAACTGGACATTGACGCCGTGATCAGATCGCGCTGTGATCTCCAGGCCACCGGCGACGGCAGTGACCGGATTTATACCGATCACCGTAATCAGACCCGGGACCTCGCGGCGGCAATCCTCGCCGATGTCTCGCTGTCGACCGATGCCTGGGTTGGCGGACGCCGGGTGCTTGATGTCGAAAAGGAGGCCTTGACGGCGCTCGCGCTCGGGCTTACGGCGAGCGGCGATGATCATGCGATATATTGTTTTTCATCCCAGAGCCGCCACAA
>JAADGA010000071.1 GCA_013152615.1 Alphaproteobacteria bacterium | reverse complement strand
AATTTTACTAAATAACTTATTATAAGATAATGATTTTATCAGTATTTAAATATTTTTATTACCGTTAGACCAAAAAAGGCCGGATCATGGGAGACCCGGCCTGATTTTTTGTCCTGTCGGCTTGCGCCGTTATTTTTCAGGATTGAATTTGACGGTGATAAAGGCGGTATTGCCCTGCCGGATAATTTTAAGCAGGATACTTTTCCGGCCTTTCTTACGCAGGACTTTAATACGTTCCAGCGCCTGCTTTACCGTTTTTACCGGCTTCTGGGTAATGGCTGTAATGACATCACCCCGGCGCAGGCCGCGCTGTCCGGCAGGGCTGTCGCGGTCGACAGAGGCAATCAATACCCCCGTCACCGCTTTGTCCAGCTTCAGTGCTTTGCGGGCTTTGGCGGTGATGGGCTCAATACTCATTCCCAGAACCTGCGTACTCTCCTGACCATTATCAACTTCATTTGGCACATTCTGGCTGCCGGCTTTACTTTCTTTTAATTCATCAACCTTCAGTGTCAGCGTCAACCGCTTGCCCTTGCGCAGGACAAGAAGACTGACTTTTTCACCAATTTTCGTGTTGGCAACCCAGATCGGCAGCTGGTTGCGCCTTTTGATGGTCTTGCCTTCATATTTGAGGATAATATCGCCGGTCTGAACGCCTGCCTTGTCAGCAGGGCCGCCTTTGACAACGGAGGAAACCAGCGCCCCATGATCGCTCTTCATGCCGAGGCTTTCGGCAATATCCTCGGTCATTGGCTGAAAGCTGATGCCGATGCGGCCGCGTTTTGTATGGCCATATTTAC
This sequence comes from Alphaproteobacteria bacterium, assembly GCA_013152615.1. Taxonomy (GTDB): domain Bacteria; phylum Pseudomonadota; class Alphaproteobacteria; order Sphingomonadales; family Emcibacteraceae; genus Paremcibacter. Next base: position 6,484 of record JAADGA010000071.1, on the reverse strand, counting down.
GTAATTGGTTAATGACACGCTCGGCCTGATCGGAGGGAATGGCAAAGCCGATACCGATATTGCCGCCGGTTGGTGAATAGATCGCGGTGTTAATACCGATTACTTCACCTTTCATGTTGAACATCGGGCCGCCGCTGTTGCCGCGATTGATTGAGGCATCGGTCTGGATATAGCGGTCATAGGGTCCGGAATTGATATCCCGGTTACGGGCGGAAATTATCCCGGCAGTAATGGTGCCGCCAAGCCCGTAGGGATTGCCAATCGCCAGCACCCAGTCGCCGACGCGGGATTTGCTGTCATCGCCGAATCTGACAAAGGGCAGCGGCTTCTTACTGATTATTTTCAGTACGGCAATATCAAGTTTGCTGTCTTTGCCGATAAGTTTGGCTTTGAATTCGCGGCCATCATGCATTTTGACCATGATTGAATCGGCCTTGTCAATCACATGATTGTTGGTGATGATAATGCCGGAAGGATCAATGATAAAGCCGGAGCCCAGTGAGCGGCGATGTTGGGTTATCGGTTTTTCCGAGTTTTTGTCCTTGGAGTCCTGGCCGCTATTCGGGGCCTGGCCAAAGCGTCTGAAGAATTCTTCCATGCCGGGAAATGGTGGCAGGGAGCGCCGGTTTATCTTGATGGTCTGGGTGGTGCTGACATTGACCACAGCGGGGAGAAGTTTTTTAGCAAGATCGGCAAAACTGCCCGGTCCCTCACTGGCAAAGGCGGGGGTGCCGGCCATGAAGGCTACGATCATCACCGTGCCGACAAAAATTTTCTTAATATTACGCATTTTAAATCCTGATATCTTTCAATTTAATAATTGTTCTTTATCGTCCCCTTGGGTCACATCCGTGCATGGTTGGCCATACTTCTCCTTAAACGGGGTGTATTGTCTTTTATCATTACCATATTTTGTGACGGAAATGAGGGGCTTAAACGCTTCCGGTCGTATTTTTCCAGTGTTTCGTCGCATAATCCGGGCATAATCCAAACATAATCCGGGCATAATCCAAACATAATCCGGGCATAGGCCAAACATAACCCGGGCATAATCCAAACATAACCCGGGCATAGGCTAAGCATAACCCGGGCACGGGGCCCCGGCCAAGATGACCACAACAGGGTCACAAGCCAGTCATGGCGGCTATGAAACGGATGGCCACCGGGCCACTTTATTTATTCTTCTTTCCCCTCATATTCTCGAAATATTTGAAGAAATCCCCGGTAGGCGACAGAACCATGGTGGTATTCTTGCTTTTAAACGACCGCCGGTAGGCGCGCAGGGAACGATAAAAAGCGTAAAATTCCGGGTCCTGATTATAGGCATCGGCAAATATTTTTGATGCTATGGCATCGCCTTGCCCGCGCATTTTCTGGGCGTCACGCTCCGCATCGGCCAGCAGGACGGTGCGGTCACGGTCGGCCTTGGATTTGATGCGGATCGCCTGTTCCTCACCCTGGGCGCGAATTTTACGGGCGACCTGCTCCCTTTCGGCAATCATGCTGGCGAAAATCGGTTTGCTGTTTTCCTGAGGCAGGTCGGTTCGTTTGATCCGGACATCCACCACCCGGACGCCAAGCGACCCGGCTTCGTCCCTGACCGAATCGGCAATTGCCGTCCTGAGAGCCCGGCGTTCACCAGAGAGCGCGGACTTGAATTCCTGCTGGCCGAACACCTTGCGCAGGTTGGAATTGAGGATGGTTGACAGCCGGGATTCAACCCCGCGGATATTACGCACCGCCTGATAGACTTTCAGCGGGTTATTAACCTGAAATTCAACAAAGGCGTCAACGATGATGCGTTTCTGGTCACGGGTGATAACGATCAGTTCCGGGGTATCAAGCAGCAGAACCCGTTTATCGAAATAAACCACATTTTCCAGAAACGGCAGTTTAAAATGAAGCCCCGCTTTTTTCACGGTTTCCTTCCATCGACCAAGCTCTAGCACCAGCGCCTGCTGGGTTTCTGAAACGGTAAAAACCGATGCTCCCAGAATAACAATGGTGGCTCCGAGAATAGCAAGCAGAATCAGTGTTTTTACATTCGTCATTTTTCTTATCCTATTTGCGTTGTTTCAGTCCGGGAAGCGGCAGGTATGGCAAGACACCGTTACCCTTCTCATCCAGAATTACCTTGTCAGTATTGCCGAGTATCTTTTCCATGGTTTCAAGATACAGACGGCGGCGGGTGACATCCTTGGCCAGCTTATACTGGTGATAGATCGACAGGAAGCGGGCGGTCTCGCCCTCAGCCTTGGCGATGGCCTGGGATTTATAGGCTTCGGCCTCCTGATTCATTCGCGACGCCTGTCCCCGGGCGGTCGGTAAAATCTTGTTTTGGTATTTCTTGGCCTCATTGATGGTTTTATCCCGGTCGGCGGCGGCCTTTTGCACATCATTGAAGGCCTCGGATACCTGTGACGGCGGCGAAACCGTGTTCATTTTGATCTGGGTGATTTCGACTCCGGCCTTATATTTATCCAGAACTTTTTGCATGATGCTGCGGACTTCCAGTTCAATTCCCAGACGTTCCGATGTCATAATTTTCTCAATCGGGGTTTTGGCGACCACTTCGCGCATGGCACTTTCCGAAACCGACTTGATCGTTTGCTGTTGCTTTTCGAGGTTAAACAGAAAGCGCACCGGATCCTTGATTCGCCACAGAATGGAATAACGTACGTCAACAATATTCTCATCACCAGTTAACATCTGGCGTTCTTTGATGCTGGTGCCGAAGCCGACATCAATCTTGTTGACGGTGGTGACTTTGGCAATATAGACCTGATCAATCGGCGGGAAATGGAAATGAAGGCCGGTATCTGTGGTCTCAACCCATTTGCCAAAGCGCAGCACCACCCCGGCTTCATCCGGCTCCACCTTGTAAAAGGCGGCATAAAGATAGCTGACAGATAAAAACAGAACAATCAGCATGATCATGCCTTTGTTGGCCCCTCGGGGGCCGCCGCCGCCAAAAATGCTACGGAATTTATCCTGACCCTTGCGAATCAGATCATCAATATTCGGCGGTTCCTGATTGCTGCCGCCGGGGCCACTGCCCCACGGTCCACGGTTTTTGTCGCCATTATCATTTTGCCAGGGCATAAGAAAACTCCTCCGAAGAAAAAAATATTAATAAATTACAGGAAAAACGTCGCTTCCTCTATAAAAATAATTCCTGAACCCTATATATTTACCGGGGGACGAGAATAAGATAAACCAGTAACGTAATAAATAGGTAGTTTATGTCAGAGATCAAGCGTGAACAGATTGTTAATATCCTGAAAACCATCCGGCACCCGGCTACCGGGGCCGATATTGTGTCTTCCGACATGGTTCAGGGGCTTACTGTCAGGGGTGGTGAGGTCGGCTTTGCCCTCGACATTAACCCTGCTGAAGCCGAGAAGATGGAGCAGCTCAGAAAAAGCTGTGATGCCAAACTGCTTGCTCTGCCCGGCGTGACCAAGGTTACTTCTGTGCTGACGGCACAGCGGGACCCGGCAAAGAGTATTCCTGAGATGCGTCCGCCGGTTAAGGGGACGGGAGCGATGAAAGACGCCCGTAAAATTCCCGGAGTAAAACATGTCGTCGCGGTGGCCAGCGGTAAAGGCGGAGTTGGAAAATCGACCACGGCGGTTAACCTTGCCCTGGCATTACAGACCCTCGGGCTCAAGGTCGGAATTTTTGATGTTGATATCTATGGTCCGTCGATTCCCATGCTGCTCGGGGTTACGGAGAAGCCGCACCAAAATGCCGATAAAAAAATTGTCCCGATTATTAAATATGGTCTGGTCACCATGTCGCTCGGCTATATGATGCAGCAGGATACCGCCACCATCTGGCGCGGTCCGCTGGTTGCGGGGGCGGTAAAACAGATAACGACCGATACCGCGTGGGATGCGGACGGCGAGGTCGATGTGCTGGTGCTTGACCTGCCGCCGGGGACCGGGGATGTCCAGCTGACATTGGCCCAGACCATCGATATGGATGGGGCGATTGTGGTGTCAACGCCGCAGGATATTGCCTTGATTGATGCGCGCAAGGGGCTCGATATGTTTCAGAAAACCGATACGGAGGTTTTCGGTATCATTTAGAATATGAGTTATTTCCTGTGCCCGTCCTGTGGCACGCGCTCGGATATTTTTGGTCATGGCGGCGCGCGACAGGTGGCGGACAAGCTCGCCGTTGATTTCCTTGGGGAAATTCCGCTTCATATGGATATCAGAACCACCTCCGATAACGGTACCCCAATCGTTACCGCTCAGCCGGAAAGCCCGCACACCGAAGCCTATATCGGCATTGCCCGCAAGATTATGGCAAAGTTACAGCACTCCCGGGCGGAGTAACATCCTTTCAGGCAGTATGGCGGCCTTATAGCAGGCCGCCATTATGTTAAAAAATTCTGAAAATCAGCTACCGGAGCCGTGTTGCGGTCAGTTGGCCAGGCTGCGGTAGAGTTCTGTGCCTTCCTCGGCATATTCATTGGCGCTCCTGATCGCTTCTGAAATTGAGCCGAGATTGACGCTGATATTATCAACGGCAACGGTGGCGGCATGCATGTTCGAGGTGATTTCCTGGGTTGTCACCGTCTGTTCCTCGACCGCACTGGCGACGGTGGTTACGCTTGATTCAACCATTTCCACGGCATTCTTGATGCCGCTCAACCGGTGAACCACATCGGTGGAGATGGTTTGCATATTGGTAATTTCAGCATTAATCTGTGCGGTGGCATCCGCGACCTGATTGGCGAGGGCCTTGACTTCGGAGGCAACGACCGCGAAACCCTTGCCGGCTTCCCCCGCGCGGGCGGCTTCAATGGTGGCGTTCAGCGCCAGCAAATTAATCTGACTGGCGATTTCCTGAATGACCTCGACAATTTTATTCATCTCCATCGCCGCATTGGTCAGCTGCTGGGTCGAGTGGTCCGCATTTGCGGTTTCATTCATCGCCTTTTCGACTTCGGCGCGCGAGGTCTCCATACTGCGGGCAATTTCATTGGAGGCAACCTGAAATTCTTCCGCAGCCGCCGCGACCGCCTGAACCGTTTCCAGGGTTTCATTCGATGAAGCCGATGCGGTCGTCGATTGGGCGTTGGCATCGCCGACGGCGTGCAGGATCTTGTCAAGATTTTTATCAACCAGTTTGCCCACCCGCTTGGCCTCTGTTTCGGCAATGACCCGGGCGGTAATATCGGTGGCGTATTTCACCACCTTGAAGGCTTTGCCGTCAGGACCGAGAATGGGGTTGTAGGATGCCTGAAGCCAGATCTCTTTGCCACCCTTGCCGATGCGTTTATAGCGGGCCGCCTGATATTCGCCCGCTCTCAGCGAGGTCCAGAATTGTTTGTAATCCAGCGACTGTCTGAATTCTGCCTCGACAAACATACTGTGATGTTTGCCCTTGATTTCGGTCAGACTGTAGCCGATGGCATTCAGAAAATTATCATTTGCATCAAGAACATTGCCGTCCATATCAAATGAAATCACCGCCTGAGCCTTGCTGATGGCGGAGATTTGCCCGGTATAATCCGCATTTTGCAGCACTTGTTCGGTAACATTGGTGGCATATTTCACCACCTTGAAAGGTTTGCCGTTCGGGTCCATGATGGGGTTGTAGGATGCCTGAAGCCAGACCTCCTTGCCATTCTTGCCGATACGTTTATAGCGGGCGGCCTGATATTCGCCAGCCCTGAGCGATTCCCAGAAATGGCGGTATTCCTGTGATTGTTTAAAATCCGGATCGACAAACATGCTGTGATGCTTGCCCTTGATTTCGTCCAGCCTGTAGCCGACAGCATCCAGAAAATTATCATTCGCATCAAGAACATTGCCGTCCATATCAAATGAAATCACCGCCTGAGCCTTGCTGATGGCGGCGATCTGCCCGGTATAGTCGGCATTTTGCAGGACCAGCGGGGTAATATCGGCCGCATATTTTATCACCTTGAGAACCTTGCCGTTAGGGCCAATAACAGGATTATAGGTTGCGCGCAGCCAGACCTCTTTGCCGCTCTTGTCAATACGTCTATAGCGGGCGGCCTGATATTCACCAGCCCTGAGCGAGGTCCAGAATTTCTTGTATTCCGGTGACTGTTTAAAAACCTCATCAACAAACATGCTGTGATGCTTGCCCTTGACCTCTGCCAGACTATAGCCCATCGTTTTAAGGAAATTGTCATTTGCATCAAGAATAATGCCGTTTAAGTCAAATGAAATTACCGCTTGTGACCGGTCAAGTGCGTCAAGGATGGATTTCATTTCTTTAGAGCTATTATTCCTGGTCACGCTATTCAATATATTTTTAAGCATCTATATTTCCTTGTTTTTAAGCCTCTGTAACAAATTCTTGTTTATTTGATATTCTGAAAATCTGGCATCTGCAATAAACCAGGCAAGCAAAAAATGGCTTTTAACAGCTAGAATTAGTTTCTTATGCCGGGCGGTTTATCACAATCTAATATAATAAAATTATTAATTTATTAACAGCG
>JAADGA010000070.1 GCA_013152615.1 Alphaproteobacteria bacterium | reverse complement strand
TAAGATAACGGTGGCTTGACAGGTGATTTTTTCCTTATACTGTCACGCAGAAATAAGTAGCATAGCCATCGATACAAAAACAGAAAAATGAGTGAACAGATGAATGGAGATATCACCCTGACCCTGCCGGACGGCAGCGTCCGAACCTATTCAGGACCGGTAACCGGCAGTCAACTCGCTGCCGATATCGGGCCGGGGCTGGCCAAGGCCGCGATCGTGATTATGGTCAATGGCGAATTATGGGATTTGAGCCGGGAAATCACCAAAGATTCACCGGTGGCCATCATCACCGGCCGCGATGACGCCGCGCTTGATATCCTGCGTCATGATGCCGCTCATATTCTGGCCGAGGCGGTACAGGAGCTTTATCCCGACGTGCAGGTGACCATCGGCCCGTCAATTGAAAACGGTTTCTACTATGATTTTGCCCGCAAAGAGCCATTTACCATCGACGATCTTGAGGTTATTGAGCGTCGTATGGTCGAGATTATCGAACGCGACGAAGCTATCAGCCGCAGCGAAATGGACCGGGACGCGGCGGTAAAATTTTTCCAGGGTATGGGGGAGAATTATAAGGCCGAATTGATTGCCGCCATTCCGGAAGGTCAGGCGATCACGCTCTATCGCCAGGGCGACTTTATCGACCTGTGCCGGGGACCGCATCTGCCCTCGACCGGCAAGCTCGGCACCGATTGTTTTAAATTGATGAAGGTCGCCGGGGCCTATTGGCGCGGTGACAGCAATAATGAAATGCTGCAACGGATTTACGGCACCGCCTGGCGGACGAAAAAAGAACTGAAAGCCTATCTGGTGCGGCTGGAGGAAGCCGAAAAGCGCGATCACCGCAAACTGGGCCGGCAAATGAAGCTGTTTCATTTTCAGGAAGAGGCCGCCGGTATGCCGTTCTGGCACCCGCATGGCTGGACCATATATCAGCAGATTGAGGCCTATATCCGCCGCAAACAGCAGAAATACGGCTATCAGGAGATTAATACGCCGCAACTGGTTGACCGGATATTGTGGGAGAAATCCGGCCATGCCGACAAATTTCATCAACATATGTACACCACCCAGTCTGACAACCGGACATTCGCGCTCAAACCGATGAATTGCCCGTGTCATGTTCAGGTCTTTAATCAGGGGACGGTCAGCTATCGGGATCTGCCGCTGAGGTTGGCCGAATTTGGCTCCTGCCACCGCTATGAGCCGTCCGGCGCCCTGCACGGGCTGATGCGGGTGCGGTCCTTCACTCAGGATGATGCCCATATTTTCTGTAGTGAGGACCAGATCAGCGGCGAATGTGTGGATTTTTGCCAGATGCTGCTCGAGATATACCGCGATTTCGGCTTTAATGAGGTCAAGGTTAAATTTTCCGACCGGCCCACCGCCCGCGCCGGCAGCGATGATGTCTGGGACCGGGCGGAGGCCGCCTTGAAAAGCGCCATCGATACCACCGGCCTTGACTATAGCCTCAATCCCGGAGAAGGCGCATTCTACGGCCCGAAACTGGAATTTGTCCTGACCGATGCCATTGGCCGGGATTGGCAATGCGGCACCTTTCAGGTCGATTTTATCCTGCCGGAACGACTGGACGCGCATTATATTGGCGCCGATAATCACAAGCATCGCCCGGTCATGCTCCACCGGGCTATCCTGGGCTCGTTTGAACGGTTTATCGGCATATTGATTGAGGAATATGCCGGACGCTTTCCGCTGTGGCTGGCCCCGACCCAAGTGGTTGTCACCGGCATTACCTCTGAACAGGATGACTATGTGCGGCAAGTTCACCAGCAGATGACGGCACAGGGGATTCGGGTGGAAATGGATCTGCGCAGTGAAAAAATCAATTATAAAATCCGCGAACATTCCCATGCCAAGACACCGGTCATATATGTGGCGGGTGCGCGTGAGGTTGTGGACACTACCGTCACCATCCGTCGCCTCGGGTCAAAAAAACAGCAAACCCTTGATTTGATCACTGCCATTGACCAGCTAAAACATGAATCGCTGGCACCGGATCAGAGATAGATTAATCATCAATTGCATTTTTTTTGTATTTCGGTAATAAAGGGTGGATTACACCATTTTTAACAGTGAGGCGGATTGTGCCGGAGCAGGGCCACCCGCAGGAGGAAATTAAATAGCCAGACGACCAATACAGGGCCCACCGTCTAAAAAAGGACCACGGGTCAATAATGATATTACTTCAGAGGAAATAAGATTAATTGATAACAGCGGCGAAAATTATGGTGCCGTCAAGCTTGAAAAAGGGTTGACGATGGCGCGTACCGCAGGTCTGGATCTGGTCGAAATTTCGCCCAATGCCGAACCACCGGTATGTAAGATTCTGGATTATGGCAAATACCGCTTTGAAGCCCAGAAGAAGGCCAGCCTTGCCAAAAAGAAGCAGAAAACGGTCGAGGTCAAGGAAATCAAGCTGCGTCCCGGCATTGAAAAACACGATTACGATGTCAAAATGCGCTCCGTTGACAGGTTTCTTGATGGCGGTGACAAGGTCAAGATTACCCTGCGGTTTCGGGGCCGGGAAATGGCTCATCAGGAACTCGGCATGGATATTCTTTTCCGGGTTCAGGAGGATTTCCGCGACAAGGCTAAAATCGAACAGGCCCCTAAAATGGAAGGCCGCCAGATTATCATGATTCTTTCGCCCAAATAATCAGCCAATTTGGACAGCCGGGCCGGACTTCCGGGTCGGACCCCCGGGGAAATTCCCGAGTCGGACCGAAAATAATCTGGAATGATTATAAAAAAGCGGCTAACCAGACTTGTGGCTACAGGCGTTGGCACAGGCGTTGCTTTTTTGTGTTTATGAGCGTACCATAACCCTATTGTGCACCCAAAGGCAGGCACATCTTGGTACGCTGAGAAAGGTCAGCTGGATTTTTCAACGTGACCAGAAAAGAAACCCGCCAGTAGCCAGAAGGCTCGGCGGGTTTTTTGTCGGCTGGAGCAGGGTCAGTTTTTAGCCTTGTCGACCAGCTGATTTTCTTTCAGCCACGGCATCATGGCCCGCAGCCGGGTGCCGACTTCCTCGATCGGATGCGCCGCTCCCTTGGCGCGGGCGGCTTTTAGTTTGACCTGACCGACCTTGTTATCAAGCATGAAGTCATTGACAAAGCGACCCTCCTGAATATCGGCCAGAATCCGTTTCATCTCACGCTTGGTTTCGGCGGTGATAATCCGCGGGCCTGACATATAGTCGCCGTATTCCGCAGTGTTGGAAATCGAATAACGCATATTGGCAATGCCGCCTTCATGCATCAGGTCGACGATCAGTTTCAATTCATGCAGACATTCGAAATAGGCCATTTCCGGGGCATAACCGGCCTCGGTCAGGACCTCAAATGCACATTGAACCAATGCCGCAGTACCGCCGCACAGTACCGCCTGTTCGCCGAACAGGTCAGTTTCACATTCTTCTCTGAAAGTGGTTTCAATCACGCCCGCGCGTCCGCCGCCATTGGCAGAGGCATAGGACAGGCCAATGTCATGGGTATTGCCCGACGCGTCCTGATGGACCGCAATCAGGGTCGGGACCCCGGCCCCTTTGAGATATTCCGAGCGCACCGTATGGCCCGGCCCCTTCGGCGCAATCATAAACACGTCAAGATCGGCCCGCGGTTCAATCAGTTTGAAATGGATGTTAAGACCGTGGGCGAAAGCCAGCGCCGTCCCCGGCTTCATATTGGGCGCAAGGTCATTATGGTAAAGTTCCGCCTGCAGTTCGTCCGGCACCAGAACCATGACCACATCGGCCCATTTGGCGCCTTCGGCGGCGGTCATAACCTTGAACCCGGCCTTTTCCGCCTTGGCCCGGCTGGACGATTCTGCACGCAGGGCCACGGCGATTTCACCAACCCCGCTGTCACGTAAATTTGCCGCATGGGCATGGCCCTGACTGCCATAGCCAATGATCAGGACTTTTTTGGTTTTGATCAGGTTGATGTCCGCATCACGATCATAATATACCCGCATTTTAATTCTCTCCTGTTAAGTAATAGTTTAATATTTGCCGGGTTTTGCCGACCCGCAACTCATAATGCACTGGCCCCGCGGGTCAGGGCGGCAACCCCGGTCCGCACCGCCTCGACCAGACCCATATTCTCCATCAGCTTGATAAAGGCCTTGATTTTGTCAGTTTTGCCGGTCACTTCAAAGATATAGCTTTCGGGGCTGCTGTCGACGATTTTGGCACGGAACGCTTCGGCAATCCGCAGCGCCGACTGTTGCTGATCATTCTGGCAATGGACCTTGATCAGCGCCAGCTCACGCTCAACATGGGGGCCGCTTTCGGTCAGGTCACCAACATTATGTACCGGTACCAGCCGGTCGAGCTGGGCCTTGATCTGCTCAATCACCTGAGGGGTGCCAATGGTGACAATGGTAATCCGCGATTCCGTGCCTTCAAGGTCAACCGGGGCCACGGTCAGATGCTCGATATTATAGCCCCGACCGGAAAATAACCCGATCACCCGCGCCAGAACCCCGGCCTCATTATCAACAATAACCGACAGGGTATGACGGGTTGAAAGTTCTATTTCTTTATGTGTGTGATGCATGTTTCTTCTCTTACAGCCGGTTAAACCAGAGCCGCCCCCTCGTTATTTCCGGAAATATCTTTTTCTTCCGGCAGGATCATTTCGTTATGGGCCGCGCCGCCCGGTACCATCGGCAAACAGTTGGCAAGCTTTGCCACCCGGCAATCGACGATTACCACGCCGTCCCGGTCGATCATTTGCTGAATGGCATCATCAAGATCAGCCGGTTTGTCAACGACAATGCCGTGGCCACCATAAGCTTTTGCCAGTTCGGTAAAGTCCGGCAGATTGCACGACAGCGACTGGGAATAACGCCCGCCGTGATTAAGCTGCTGCCACTGGCGGACCATGCCCATATATTCATTGTTCATGATGAAAATCTTGACCGGCAGGCCATATTGAACCGCGGTGCCGAGCTCCTGAATATTCATCTGGATCGAGGCTTCACCGGCGACATCAATCACCAGCGCTTCAGGGTGGGCAATCTGCACCCCGATTGCCGCCGGGAAACCATAGCCCATTGTCCCAAGCCCGCCGGAGGTCATCCAGCGGTTAGGCCGGTCAAATTTAAGATATTGTGCCGCCCACATTTGATGCTGGCCGACCTCGGTGGTGAAATAGACATCCTTGCCTGCTGTCAGGGCCTGTAAGCGCTCGACGGCATATTGCGGCATGATGACATCGTCCTGCTGCTGATAGTTCAGACAATCCCGCGCCCGCCATTTTTCTATTGTTGCCCACCAGTCATCACAGGATTTGTGTCCCTGCTCAAGGATGGTCGCCTTCCATATCTTCAGCATGTCTTCGAGGACATGGGCGACATCACCGACAATCGGCACATCGACCTGTACGGTCTTGTTAATTGACGAGCGGTCAATATCAATATGAATCTTTTTTGAGCCCGGCGAAAAGGCGTCGAGCCGTCCAGTCACCCGGTCATCAAAGCGTGCGCCGACACAGATCATGACATCACAGTCATGCATGGCGTTGTTTGCTTCATAAGTGCCATGCATACCCAGCATGCCCAGAAACTGCCGGTCAGTCGCCGGATAGGCCCCAAGCCCCATCAGGGTGCTGGTGATCGGCGCCCCGGTGAGCTGGACCAGTTCACGTAATAATTGTGCCGCTGCCGGACCGGAATTGATGACGCCGCCGCCAGTATAGAAAACCGGCCTTTCCGCCCCGGCCATAATTTTCACCGCTTCGGTGATGGCGTTGATATCACCCTTGACTTCGGGGCGATAGCTGCGGTGTTTGATCGCGCCGCTATGGATATTGGCGCTGGTAAATATCTGAATATCTTTTGGAATATCAACCACAACCGGGCCTGGGCGGCCGTTGGTGGCGACATAAAAGGCCTCATGCAGGGTTCGTGATAATTTGTCGATATCCCGCACCAGATAATTATGTTTGGTGCAATGGCGGGTAATGCCAACGGTATCGGCCTCCTGAAAGGCATCACTGCCGATCAGGTGAACCGGGACCTGACCGGTAAGACAGATAACCGGAATCGAATCAAGCATGGCATCGGTCAGTCCGGTAACCGCATTGGTCGCTCCGGGACCGCTGGTCACCAGCACCACACCGACTTTACCGGTGGAGCGCGCATAGCCTTCGGCGGCATGGACGGCGGCCTGTTCGTGACGCACCAGAATATGGCGAATTTTGTCCTGTTGATAGAGCGCATCATAGATCGGCAGCACCGCACCGCCGGGATAGCCGAAAATAACCTCGACCCCTAAATCTATCAGGGAATTTATGACGATCTCAGCACCGCTGAACTCTTTGCCGGACATAACCAACCTCTTTTGATTCAATCGTGAATGTTCCGAAGAAAATATAAATAATTATCTCGTAAACAAAATTTTATGTTAACTTGTAGCCATACAGGAAAAGAAAGCATTTTATAGCATTTCTTACCCGAATGGCAATGGAAACGCAAATAGTGTTTTCTCTCTGATGCGACGCACCATAATATTATATTATTTCTTAGTCAACCCAATATATTGTAATAATAATACAAAAATATGTAATTATATATATTAATATTTCAATTCCAGCAAATTCCACGATGAACATTGGTTGCGAAACCAGGTTAACTGGCGTTTGGCAAAGTGCCGGGTTGCGGTCTGGCTGAGGGTTATGGCGTCCTCGCGGGCGATTTCCCCGCGCAGATAGCGGGTTATCTGGGGCACGCCGAGGGCTTTCATCACCGGTAAGGCGGAGGAATAATTCAGCGTGAGCAACCGCCGTACTTCTTCGATCACCTGTCCCTGTTCCATCATCATCCAAAAGCGCCGGTCACAGCGGGGATAGAGAATTGTCCGGTCGATGGCGATGATATTGCGCTCAATGACAACATCATCGCGGTTGTCAAGTCCGCCCTCGGCCGGGATGCGCTGCCAATGGTCGAGCGATTTTCCGGTGGACAGGATGACTTCGAGCGCGCGGGCGATACGCTGGCTGTCACCGGGGGCGAGCCGTCCGGCCATGACCGGGTCCAGTGTTGTCAGGCACTCATGGGCAGATTCGGCACCGCTATCAGAGACCATAGCGCGAATATCGCGGCGAATATCCGCCCTGATTTCCGGCACGGCAGCCAGTCCTTCGGTCAGACTTTTAAGGTAAAGCCCGGTGCCGCCGACCACGATTGGCACTTTTCCGCGGTGCCAGATCTGCTCAATTACCGGCAGGGCCAGCTCGCGCCAGTCTTCTGCGGAACAGGGGTTGTCACCGGCGATAACANNTAACACCGTAAAGATGGTGCGGGCAGGCGGCTTCTTCTACCGGTGCGGGCCGGGCGGTAAGCTCACGCAGTTCCCGGTAAAGCTGCATACTGTCGGCATTGATGATTTCACCGCCCTGAACCCGCGCCCATTCAAGGGCCGTGGCCGATTTGCCGCTTGCGGTTGGCCCGCCAAGAAGAATTATTCGTTTCATATATTTTCCCATAGCGTTAACACCGCCGCCTATATATAACATGATTTTTGCATAACATAATTTTCAGGACAGCAAACAGCGGCAATTTTGATGAAAAACCTTCTGACATTGATTTCCAGTCCGGCAAATCCGGTTTTAACCGATAGCATTGTTGCTGGCTATACCGCACGCTTAGCCGATGTCACCGCGCTGTCATGGCTGGCGGACGGGATTGCGGTTGATATATTTTTTGACGGCGATATCACTTCTGCGCGGCAACAGCTCCATTCAGACCTGATTGCGGAGGATTTTGATTTCTTTTTTCAACCGGCCCGGTCCCGCGTGAAGAAATTGCTGGTGGCGGATATGGATTCAACCATCATTCAGTGTGAATGTATTGATGAACTGGCCGATTTTGCCGGTCTTAAGCAAAAAATTTCTGCCATGACGGCAGCGGCGATGCAGGGACATGTCGATTTT